>JANQSB010000119.1 GCA_028284295.1 Myxococcota bacterium
CGCGGACGAGCACCTGGTCTTCGAGAACGCCGTCTCCCAGGCCCCCTGGACGAAGCCCTCGGTGGCCAGCCTGTTCACCTCCCTCTATCCCTCCCAGCACCGCGTGGCTTCGTCTCCCCAGATCCGGGACCGCCGGAACCGGAAGGGACAGGGCGAGCTGCTGGAGGCGGACCGGCTGGCACCGTCGCTCGAGACCCTCGCGGAACGCTTGCGCGCTGGCGGCTTGCGAACCGCCGGCTTCACGACGAATCCGTGGATGGAGAGCCGCTTCGGCTTCGATCAGGGCTTCGAGGTCTACGACGACTCGTTCGCGAGATGGGGCGCGCCGGGCGAGGAGGTCGTCGATGCCGGGTTGCGCTGGCTGGACGGGCTCGACGAGGGCGAGCGCTACTTCCTGTATCTCCACACCATCGACAGCCATCGGCCCTACGGCCGCCTGCCACTGGAAGGGCTCGAGGAGCTGCGCCAGCGCCTGAACCTGACGCGCCGGCTCCAGGGCGAGGAGGGCGTCGCCATCGCGCGGAGCGTTCGTGTCGCAGACGGGAGGCGCGCCGTCGAGCTGGGTTTCCATCCGACCGTCGGCCTGGTGCGCGAGGCCTACGCGGCGGGCGTCGTCGACTTCGACGCTGTCGTGGGTCGGCTGCTCGACGCTCTCTCCGCGCGCGAAGACTGGCCGCGCACCGCGGTGCTGGTGACCTCCGACCATGGCGAAGCACTCTTCGATCGCGGCTACGGGAACCACGGCGGTGCGCTCTTCGACGACGAGGCTGCCGTTCCGCTCGTGGCGCGCCTGCCCGGTGTCGACCCCGGGTCCGGCAGGGTCGCATGCCTCGTCGGGCTGGTGGATCTGATGCCCTCGCTCTGCGACTACCTGGATCTCGCCTGCCCGGCCGGGCTCCAGGGTTGGAGCTTCCTGGTGCGCCCGGACGGAGGCTCCGACTCCCGATTCCTGGTGACGGAGGGCGTGATGGACAGACCGGGGGATCGATCGATCCGGAACCGCCGCTACAAGCTGATCGGGGTCCAGGAAGATGGCGCTCGCGAGTACTCGCTCTTCGATCTCGCCGTGGATCCGCGCGAGCGATACGACCGCATGGATGTGGACGCGCCGGACGATCACACCCGGCGCGTATTCGGCGCCTTGCGCGATCAGCTGCCGGTTGCCGTGGCCGAGCTGCCGCCCCCTGACGGAGCTGGCGAGGTCGTTCCCGTCGACGAGGAGCTGCGGTCGCGCCTCGAGGCGCTCGGCTACACCGAGTGATCGTGACCCGGCCGGGTTAGAATCTGGGCGCAGGCGCGGGGTGAGCCGGGAGCCAGCCGGGCGAAGAAGGCGTAGAGAGGAACGAGAGCACTTGGTCGAGCCCGTCGCCCCCAACCTCCACCCCGGGCCCCCGCCCGCTCGCCCCCCGGCCGCCTACCGGGTTGCGTTCGTCGTCGGTGTCGGGATCCTCGCGTTGTCGATCGCCATCGGCCTCGTGAACGCGATCCGCAGCGGCGAGCCCGTTCCCCACCGCGCCAACCAGTACACCTGGGTGGCGAGTCGGGCGCTCGCCTCGGGCGAGCTGGACAGGGCACGCGCCGAACTCGAGGGGGGCTTCCAGATCAACCCCTTCAACGCAGGTGCGGGGCTCCAATGGGTGGAGACCCTCGAGAGGCAGGGGCGGCGCGACGCAGCGCTCGCCGCTCTCCGGCAGGTCGCTTCGCGCAGCGGCGACCCCGCTGCGAGAACGCGTCTCGCCCTCATGTTGGGCAACCGCGGGCGGGACGACGAGGCACGTGCGGTGCTGGAGCAGGTCGTCGCCGCCTATCCGGACCGCGTGCAGCCCCGGGTCTATCTGGGTGATTACCACGCCTCGCGCTCGAACTGGCCCGAGGCAGTGCGCCTCTTCGAGGAGGCCTACGCGATCGATTCCACGCGCGTGGACCTGCAGGACCGGCTGCGTGTGGCGCGCCGTCGCGCTTCGGACTCGCCGTGAGCGCGGCACCTCTCGAAGGAGCGCGCCCCGCCCCGCTGCCGCCCCTGGGCCGCTGCTTCGTGGGCCCGTGGTTCGACACGCTGCTGATCGGGGGCGGCTTGAGCCTGCTCGTGGTTCTGGTGCTCGGGCTGGCGGGGCGTCTCGGGCGCGGTGCGCTCCCCCAGGACACGGTCCTGCTGATCGTCCTGCTGGTGAACTCGACGCACTTCGCGGCCTCGACGGTCCGCCTGTACACGAAGCCCGACACCTGGCGGGAGCTGCCCTTCATGACCATGGGGCTGCCCCTGGCTTCGGTCGTCGTCGTCACCCTGGGTCTCGTCTTCGCGCGGGGCTTCGGAGACAACCTCTACGCGCTCTATCTCTCGTGGTCGCCCTACCACTACGCGGCCCAGACCTACGGGTTGTCGGCGATGTACGCGGTGCGATCCGGATGTCGACTGGGCGGGGGCGAGCGGAGTCTGCTCTGGTGGACCTGCATGGCGCCCTTCGCACATGCCTTCGTGACGGCCGACGGAAACGGGCTCGGCTGGTTCGTGCCGCCGGATCTCTGGGTCGCCTACCCGTTGCTGATCGAGCTTCGCGGCTGGACGGGGCAGGCCCTGGAGCTCGCGGTATTCGCGCTCCCCGCGCTGCTCTTCTGGCGGGTGCGCAGCGCGTCGCCCGTGGGCCTGCCGTGGATCAGCTCACTCATCATCGTGACCAACGGAGTCTGGTGGATCGTCTTCTCCTACGTGGACGCCTTCGTGTGGGCGACGGTCTTTCACGGCGTGCAGTACCTGGCGATCGTGATCATCTTCCACCTGCGGGACCACCCGCCCACGGGTTCGGGAGCTCTGGCGTGGATCCGGCCGGCCCTGTCCTTCTATGCCATGAGCCTGGTGCTGGCGTATGCGCTCTTCGAGCTGTGGCCGTACGCGTATACCTTCTTCGGCTTCAGCTTCGCGGAGAGCGCGCTGGTCTGCATCGCCTGGATCAACATCCACCACTTCATCGTGGACCGCGGCATCTGGCGGGTGCGGAAGGATCCGAACCTGCGACACGTCGTATCCTGACGGGGCGGCGCGGCGCGCCTACTCGCTCAGCTCCTCG
>JANQSB010000123.1 GCA_028284295.1 Myxococcota bacterium
GCGCCCCCTCGGACGGATCCTTCTCGGCCGCTCCGCGAACCCGGGCCAGCTCGCCGGCCAGGGCGCGCCGACGACGCTGCTCCTCGGGATCGACCCGACGACGACGCCGGTCCAGCCAGGCGGCGCCGACCAGCGCGAGGGAACCCGCGTAGACGGACGGGACCAGCCAGGCTCCGGCCCAGGAGGCGCCCGCACCCAGGACCCGGTCCGAGTCCGTCGTCACGGCCAGGTCGGCACCGGTCAGCGCGAAGCTGCGCGCACGCGCCGGCGTCCCGGCCGTTTCGTCGCCGGCCACCGCCAGCTCGTCGGCCTCGTCGTCCTCCCGGGTGGAGACCTGCACGTCCCCCGCCCCGATGACCTCGGCGGAGCGGACCGACAGCGCGATCGGTCGGGAGCGGGTGGTCTCGAAGCTTCGGGTGTCGGGGTCGAACCACGAATAGGCGAGCCCGGGGATCTCCGTCACGGAATCGTCGAGGACCCTCACCGTTGCGGTGAAACGCTTCGCGTCGTCGGTGCGCTCTCCGGGAGGCGGGTCCTCGGGAACCCGGAACCTGCCGGCCGGCAGCAGCCCCTCCGCGTCCAGCGCGGGGAGCGAGACCGTCTCGAGCCCTTCGCCCCGCACGACCAGGGTCAGCGTGATCGGGTCGCCGACCTGGACCACCGTGCGGTCGGCCGACACCTCGAGGCTGAAGCCGCGACCGATCGCCCCCGCGAAGCTCGGGGGCTGCTCGCGACCGGGGATCGACTCGACCTCGATCGCGCGGCCCGGGCCCTGGGCGCGCCAGCGCCGGACCTGGGTGGCCCGCCGTCCGCCGAAGAAGTCGCGCCGGAACCGCACCCCCTCCTCCACGCTGAAGGAGACACCCGGCACGGCGTGACGCCCGGCAGCCAGGGGAACGAGGGTGCGAGTCACCCGGACGGTCGTGAAGCGCTTGTTGCCCTCGCTGTGCTCGGTCGAGTGCCCCCGCAGCTCGAGCTGGCGGGTCCCCGTGTCGATCACGACGTTGGTGTCCCCGTCGCTGGGGCCTTCGTCGAGGAAGCGGAAGCTCGACTGCTCGTCGAAGAAGGGGACTCGCAGCGTGTATCCGAGCGCGTTCTTCTGGAGCGTCCGCTCGAGGACGAAGGAGACGGTCACGGGAACCCGCTCACCCACGACGAAGGGACCCGGCGGCAGCTCCAGGCGCACGCGCACGTCGTCGTTCGACGGAACGTCCTGGACCTTCAGCCGGACCACGGGGACGCGCGCCTCACGGCCTGCCTGCCGGATCCGGAAGGGGCCCAGCTGGGCCGTACCCGCGCGTGCCGGAGTGAAGGCGAACTGGAAGACGTGGGTCACCTCGCGGGTCCGGGTCATCTTGCCGTTCACGATGGTGATCGACTGGCTGACGCTCGGACTCACGCCCTGCAGCTCCAGGCGACCGTCGCGCGGAGGCGCCACCTCGGCCTCCGGCACCGGATCCTCCTCGAAGCCGACGGCGGTGACACGGATGGAGACGGCCTCTCCGACGTAGTGGGGGCCCACGTCGGTGGTGACCTGGGCGGCCTGTCCCCAGGCGACCCCGGCGACGAGCAGCAGCCCCAGCGCGCTGCAAGCGGACCCGAGCCTCTTCACCAGTCCTTCTCCACCGTCTCGTACGGAGCACTTCGTTGGGAGCGGTCCCGGCGACGCTGCGCCTCCCGGTCCCGCACCTCCTGGAGCAGCTGTCCGGGGTCGGCACCCGCGCCGGGCTCCGGCTCGGCCGCCTGCTGGCCGGCGCCCCCTGCAGGACTCTGCTCTTCCTCCCCCGACTGCTGATCGGCACCCTGCTGCTCGGGCTGTTGCTGCTGCTGGGAGTCCCCGCCCGACTCGGGGTCGCCCGGCGGATCCAGGATCTCGAGAGCCGCCCGGAGCTCTTCGAGCGCCGTGTCCTGGGACTCCCGGGCCGACGCGAAGGCCACGGCGGGCTCCAGGGCCGCGACGGCACCGTTCATCGCCTCCTCGGCGAACAGCACGTGCTCGGCGGCCTTGCGGAGCCGCTCCGTGGCCTCCTCGCCCCCGGCCTCGCCCGTCTGGCTCGACTGCTGCTCGAGCGCCCCGGCGATGGCACCCGCCTGCCCGGCGAGGTTGCGCTGGGGCTCCACCAGCGGGGCCGCTTCGGCTGCCGGATCCGCATCGGGCCCGGCCGCCAGGGCCAGGGCGTCCTGGGTCTCGTCCGCGAGATCGAGCTGGCGCTGGGCGACGTCGCGCAGGTGCTCTGCGATCGAGAAGAAGAGGCGCCGGAGGGTGTCGAGGTGCGTGACCGCACTCACCGCGTCGCTTCGGACCCACTCCCAGTCGATCGCGCCGTCTCCCGCGTCGCCCAGTCCCTTCCGCACACCCTCCATGTCCGCCCGCGCGAGCTCGAGGACGCGATCGGCCAGTTCGAGGTGTTGGCGCTGCTGCTCCACGATCTCGGGATCCGGGGCGTTGGAGTCGGGGCCGAGACTACCGTCCTCCTGGGCCGCCGCGAGGGCCTCGAGCTCGGCGGACTGCTCGCGAAGCTTGGCCTCCAGCCGATCCGTCCGGTCGAGGTTGCGTGCCTGGACGTTGCGGAGGGTCGGCGTGAACTCCTCCCGATCCAGCGCCGGATCCTGGGAGCCGGCCACCGTCGCCAGCTGCTGCTGATCGGCGTGGATGGCCTCGATCAGACCACGCGCGTCCAGGAAGCGCTCGCGGGCGTCGGCGAGAGCCAGCAGGGCCTTCCCCTGCGGGTCCGGCGCCTCCTGCAGATCTCCCTGCTCGAGCGCGGACGCGGCCGCTCGTGCGTGCCCGACCGAGTCGCGGAGCAGGGGTTCCGCCTCGGCGACGGCGGCCAGCAGGACCGCCTGCTCGCTGGGCACGGTCGCCGGATCGACGCCCTCTGCCTGCTCGAGTCCGGCGGCGAAGCGCAGCTGGAGCTCCTCGATCCGGTCCGCCATCTCGCCCTGCCGCTCGCCGACCCCTTCGACGTCGAGCCAGCGCGGAAGCGGCGGCAGGTCGCGCCCCGGAACGTCCTGGTCTGCGATCGCCAGGAGCGCGGTATTGCGCGCCACTTCGCTGCCATCGGAGAGCAGCTGGTCGAGCACCGCGACCGGGTCCCGGAGCTGGTCCTGGGCCCGCTTGAGCGCGACCAGAGCCGCCGCCGCCCGCCGATAGGCTCGGGTTCCCTGTCGCTGTCGCAGCTGCCGGCGCGCCTGCCCCATCCGCTCCCGCGCTCGATGCAGGTACTCGAGCACGTTCCCGAGCTGCACCACGCGCATCCCGTCCTCGGGGGTGCGCTCCTCCTCGGGCCGCGCCTCGATGGCGTCCCGCTCGCCGGCGACGCCGACCGCCAGCTGATCCGCATCCGACAGCACCGCTCGCTGGGCCGTCGCCTGGGCGCGAAAGGCACCGCGCAGGGATTCGCCGGGATCGACCGGCTCGCCCTCGGCCGCCACGCGCTCGAGCAGGCCCGCCACACCCGATGTCACCGCGCGCTGGCGACCCGCCAGCTCGGCGAGCTGACCCGCGATTCCGCCCTGGGCCTGTCGCGCGATCTCGTCCGCCAGCACCAGGGCCCGCTTGAGGGTGACCTCGAGGTTGTGCCGCGCCTCGTCGTCCTCCGGTCGCAGACGCACCGCCTCGCGAAACCAGTCCGCCGACCGGTGCAATCTCGCCAACGCTTCCTGGGCGGATTCGGCCTGGATGCGCCCCGCCTGCTGGACGCCCACCCAGCCCAGGTTGTAGGCAGCATGGAAGCGCAGCTCGTCGTCGCCCCGGGCCTCCCGCCGGGCCCGATCGAGCAGCCGCTCGGCCTCGTCGTAGTCGCGCTGCTCGGTCGCCTGGATGGCCCGGTTGTAGATGGTTCGCGGATCCTCGGGGGCAACTTCCGTTGCCGGTGCGGGAGGAGCGGGCCCCGGGCCGGCTCCCGCCCCGGGGTCCGGATCCTGCGCGTGCCCGGGTGCGGCCGGCAGTCCGAGGAGCACGAGCGCCGTTGCCATCGCGGCGCCCCGCATGCGTCCCGCCGAGACCGCCACGCTCGACATCAACAACACGAGGGACAGCAGGACGAACCAGGGGTACCCCTCGTCGCGGACGGTCCGGCTCCCGTCGAGCTCGCCGCGCGTCAGCCGCGCGATGTGCTCCTCGTAGATGGACTCCAGGTCCAGCACGCCGGTCCCCGCCGGCACGTAGGCGCCGTCGGTCAGAAGCGCCAGCTCTCGCAGCAGGTCGCCGTCCAGTCGGCTCCGCACCGGACGACCGTCCGCGTCCCGAACCAGGGTGCGCGCCCCGGTGCGGGGATCCGTGATCGGGATCTCGCTGCCCGATTCGTCGCCGAAGCCGATGGCGATGATCTTGATGCCCCGCTCCGCCGCTTCGCGCGCGACGTCGAGCGCGAACGAGTCGTGGTCCTCGCCGTCGGTGATGAGCAGCAACGCGCGCGACGCGCCCTCCGACGGGCCGAAGCCGTCGACCGCCTTGCGGATCGGCTCGGCCAGCTTGGTGCCACCCCGGGTCACGCTCCCCGGCCCCATCTCGTCGAGCACCAGGCGCAGGAATCCGAAGTCCGGCGTCAGCGGCGACAGCACGCTCGCCCGGCCCGCGAAGGCGATCAGGCCGACCTGATCCCCGTCGAGGTAGGAGAGCAGATCGATCAGCTCGGCCTTGGCGCGTTCGAGACGATTGGGAGCCACGTCCTCGGCGAGCATCGAGCGGGACACGTCGACGGCCACCATGATCTCGGCACCCACCCGGCTGGCCGCCACGACGCGCATCCCCCACTGGGGACGCATCAGCGCCACGACGGCCGCTGTGGCCGCCAGACCGAGCAGCGCGATGCGCAGGCGACGACGCCAGGCCCCGGGCCGGCTCACCAGGCGTGGCTGGAGGCTTCGGCCGACCAGGCCGTCGAGCGCCTGTCCGCCGCGCTGGTCCAGCCAGAACAGCACGACCAGCAGGGCGAGCACGCCCCAGAGCGCATGCACCCACTGCGGATCG
>JANQSB010000148.1 GCA_028284295.1 Myxococcota bacterium
AAGTGGGCCGAGGTGGTCCAGATCTTGTGGCCCCCGAGTATCCAGCCGCCCCGGGCATCGTCGCGGGTCGCCTTGAGCTGCATCGAGGCCGCGTCCGAGCCGGCGCCCGGCTCGCTGTAGCCGATGGCGAACTCGATCTCGCCGCCCATGATCTTCGGCAGGAACTCGCGCTTCAGGCGCTCGTTGCCGTGGCGGATGATCGTCTTGCCCACGATCCCCACTCCCTTGCCCGGCTGCGGCGCCCCCACGCGCGACAGCGCCTCGGTCAGGATGAAGTCGTAGATGCCCGGGCGCTCGGCGCCGCCGTAGGCCTCGGGCCAGGACATCCCCAGCCAGCCCTGATCGGCCAGCTTGCCCATGAACGCTCGCTTCGCCGGCGTCTCCACGGTCTGGGAGAGCTGCTCGGGATTCGCGTCCATGACCTCGTCGGAGTGGTTCTCGGCGAGGAAGCGCTCCACCTGCTGCTCGAAGCGGCGTTCCTCTTCGGTAAGCTCGAAGTTCACTCGCGTCCATCTCCTCGCCAGCCCGATCCGGCGAGAGCACGGTAGCCGAGATCAGGACGGACACGAGCTTCGGAGGCAGGCGAGCGGGATGCGGGTCGGCGAGCAGCGCAGGGCAGATCGCGCCCGATGGGGCAAGCCTCTCGACGGCGTCCGCATCCTCGCCGCCGAGCAGATGCAGGCCCTGCCCTATGCCACCCAGCTGATGTCCCACCTGGGTGCGGAGGTGGTCAAGGTCGAGCACCCCGAGCGGGGTGAGTCGGGCCGAGGCGCCCAGCCCTTCCTGGTCGACGAGGAAGGGCGCCGGGTGGGCGCCACCTATCTGCGGAACAACCTCAACAAGCGCTCCCTCGGCATCGACCTCAAGCAAGCAGCCGGCGCGGCGCTCTTCAAGCGCCTGGCGCCCCACTTCGACATCGTGGCCGAGAACTTCACGCCGGGGACCATGGACCGTCTGGGGCTGGGCTACGAGGAGCTCGCCGAGCTGGCCCCCCGGCTGATCTACGTCTCGATCTCGGGGTTCGGCAACCAGGGCGACTCGCCCTACTCGAGCTGGCCCGCCTACGCGCCGGTGGTGGAGGCGATGGCCGGGATCTACGAGCCGACCCGCAAGCCGGACCAGCCGCCGCCGGTGGTCGTCGCCGGGGCTCTGGGCGACAACGGCGCCGGGCTCTTCGGCATCATCGGCATGCTCGCCGCCCTGCGCCATCGCGATCGCACGGGACTCGGCCAGCACGTCGACATCTCGATGTACGACGCCATGGTGGCGATGTCCGACATGGTGCCGCACCTGTGGTCGATGGGAGCGCCGGCCGCCTGGGCCACGGCGGGATCGCTGGCCATCGTCGCCGGCTTCCGCGCCCGGGACGGTTGGTTCGTGGTCTCGGTGATGCGCGAGCACCAGTTCGAGCGTCTCGCGAGGCTCGTCGATCGCCCCGGCTGGCTCACGGACGAGCGCTTCTCCACCCGGGAGGGGTGGGCGCGGGAGATCGAGGGCGAGATCCGGCCGGCCCTCGAAAGCTGGGCGGCGGACAAGACGCGGCTCGAAGCCTGCGCGGCCCTGTGCGCGGAAGGCATCCCCGCCGGCCCCAGCAACCTCGCCGCCGACATCCACGCGGACCCCCACGTGCAGGCGCACGACATGCTGATCGAGGTGCCGCGACCGGACGACGAACGCGACATGCAGGTCGTCGGGAATCCCGTGAAGCTCTCGCGCGTTGCCGAAGGGCCGATCGCCAGCTTCCCGCGACTCGGCGAGCATACCGAGGCGGTGCTGCGCGAGACCCTGGCCCTCGACGATGCCGAGATCGCTTCGCTTCGCGAGCAGCGCGTCATCTGACGCGCAGACGCCCCTCAGTCGACCGGCTCGCCCACCCGGCCCTGGAAGCGCGCGTTCAAGCGCTGCATGCCACCCAGCCAACGGTCGTAGTCACCGGCCTTGCGCTGCATGTAGGTCGCGACCTCGGGGTGCGGCAGGATCAGGAAGCGCTCGTCGGCGAGCCCTTCGATGACGCAGTCTGCCGCCTCCTCGGGCTCGATCATGCCGTCCACGCCCGCCACCCCGCCGTCCTTCGACCCGGCGGTCATGGCGGTGCGCACCGCCTGGGGGCACAGCACCGAGACCCGGATGCCCTGGTCTCCGTGGGTGATCGCCAGCCACTCGGCCAGAGCCACCGCGGCGTGCTTGGTCACCGCGTAGGGGGCCGAGCCGATCTGCGTCAGCAGTCCGGCCGCCGAGGCGGTGTTGAGCAGATAACCCTCTCCCCGCTCGATCATGCCCGGCAACACCGCGCGCGCTGCGTAGATGTGGGACATCAGGTTGATCTCCCAGATGCGGCTCCAGTCTTCGTCCGGGACCTCGACTCCACCGTGGATCCCGATGCCCGCGTTGGAGCAGAAGAGATCCACGGGACCGAAGCGCGCCTCGGCGCTGGCGACGAGCTCCTGGAGCTGGACCTCGTCGCTCACGTCGAGCCCGACGCCGAGCCCTCCGATCTCGTCGGCCACGCTCTTCGCACCGGCCTCGTCGAGGTCTGCGACCACCACGCCCCGCGCCCCTTCCTTCGCGAAGCGCCGCGCGAGTGCCCGTCCGATCCCCGATGCACCGCCCGTGACGACGGCGTGCCTGCCTGCCAGCTCCATCGCTCTCGCTCCCCGGCTTGCGCGTCGTTCGGGCCAGACCCGACGGAACGCGAAGGGGAATGGTAGTGCCTCGCCGCACCCGCACCCAGGCGCCCGCGAGGGCTCGCGCTACAGTCGGCCGCCCATGAGCTGGAAGCCC
>JANQSB010000155.1 GCA_028284295.1 Myxococcota bacterium
CTCTGCCCGGCGGCGGGCCACGCCGATGCGACGCAGAGCGACAGGACGGTCAGGGCGAGGCGGAGCGGCACGACCTCGCAGCATATCCCACCCGGTCGACTTGCCGCCGACATCCCCGTGGTGCAGGATCGCCCGGTGCGCTGCTTCCAGTGCAATGCGGAGAACGCCCTGGCCGCGGGCCAGCGACTCGGCTTCCGCGACGAGTGCGACGGCTGCGGCGCGGACCTCCACTGCTGCCGCAACTGCGCGCACCACGACCCGACGGCCTACAACGAGTGCCGGGAGAGCAGCGCCGACCGGGTCTCCGATCGCGAGCGGGCGAATCGCTGCGACTGGTTCCAGCCCGGCGAAGGGCAGGGCGGCACCGACGACGACCGAGGCGCCGCCCTGTCGGAGCTCGAGCAGCTCTTCAAGAAGTAGGCCGCGAGGGGCGGGCGCGCGCTACGGCAGCCCGACCGACCAGAGCACCGTCGCCAGCCAGCCCGCCGCACAGACGAGCAGCAGCGGGGATCGCAGCACCAGGTCGACGGGCGAGCCGCCTTCGTTCTCGAGCTGCACCAGCCGCAGGTACTCGAGCACCACGAAGACGACCAGCGGCAGCGAGCTGAACTCGCGCCCCGGACGCATCACCTCGGCGTCGAGGCAGTAGAGCGCGTACGCGATCAGGGTCGTGCCCGCGGTGATCACCATCGCCTGATCGAGGAAGGTCCGCGTGTAGCCGTCGAGAACGGGGCGGTGCTCCACGTCGAGCCCCGCCACGATGTCGGCCCTTCGCTTGGCGAGCGACAGGAAGAGCGCCAGCGCGCCGGTGCACAGGAGCAGCCAGTTGCTCGGGACGACGTCCACGAGCACGCAGCCCAGGCTCACCCGCAGCAGGTAGTAGGACGCGAGCAGGAAGACGTCGACCAGGGGGAAGTGCTTCCCGCCCATGCTGTAGGCGAGATTCAGCACCGCATAGGCGCCGGTCACCAGCAGCGCCATCGGATGCCCGCTCGCCCAGGCCAGCGCGAAGCTCGCCAGCAGCAGCGAGAGAGCCCAGAGGCGCGCGACGGCCACCGAGATCCGCCCGGCGGCGACGGGGCGACGACTCTTGCCCGGGTGGAGTCGATCGCGCTCCGCATCCTGGGCGTCGTTGAAGGAGTAGACGGCCGAGTTCGCCAGACAGAAGCCCACGAGCCCCAGCCCGAAGGCGAGCCAATCGACGGTGGCGCCCGCCGCGACCGCGAAGGGAACGGGCATCAGCACGAACACGTTCTTCACCCAGTGGCGCGGGCGGCTGAGCCTCAGGAGATCGGCGACCACGAGCGGGCAGACCTAGAAGGCGATGCGCCGCATGACGAAGCGCGGCAGCGCCCGGATGACCCAGAGGATCGCGCGCCAGATCGGGGGCGCGTAGACGACCGGGCGGCCCGCGTCGATGCCGGCGAGCACCGTCGCCGCGACCGCGTCGGGCTCACCGGCGAAGGGCGGCGGGTCGAGGTCGGCCGTCATGCCGGTGCGGACGAAGCCCGGCTTGACGGTCACGACGCGCAGCCCCCGGGCGCGGAACTTGTGGTCGAGCCCCTCCAGGTAGTGACTGATGCCGGCCTTCGCGGCGCCGTACAGGACGACCGGCTTGCGGCCGCGATCTCCCGCAACGGAGGAGAAGACGCACAGGGTGCCGCCGCTCCGCGACAGCAGGCGGCGCCGGGCCTCCTCGCAGAAGCCGATGGTGCCGGTGAAGTTGGCGTCCAGCAGCGCGCGGGTGCGCTCGGGGTCGGCCTCGAGCTCCTCCTGGGTGGCGAACTGCCCGGCACTGACCACGACCGTGTCGAAGCCCTCGAGCGCGGCGTCTGCCTGCTCGAGGGCCTTCGCGAAGCTCGCGGGCTGGCTGAGATCGCAGGGAGCGTGCCCGACCTGGCCTCCGGCGCCTCGGAGCTCGAGATCCACGGCGCTGCGCGAGAGCTCCTCGGCGTCCCGCCCCAGGAGGAAGAGCCGTTCGCCGCGCTCGGCCATCCGGCGCGCCAGGGCCCGGCCCATGCCTCGGGTGGCGCCGAGCATCGCGACCTTCAACGGCCGTCCCCGAGCGACTTCTCGAAGTAGGCGATGGTCCGCTGCAGCCCTTCCTCGAGCGGTACCGTCGGCTCCCAACCCAGCTTCTCCCGCGCGAGGCCGATGTCCGGTCGCCGCTGGGTAGGATCGTCCTGGGGGAGCGGTCCGTACTCGAGCGCCGACTGCGACCCGGTCTGCCGCAGCACCAGGTCGGCGAGCTCGCGCATCGTGAACTCCCCGGGGTTGCCCAGATTGATGGGCCCGGTGCAGTCCGCGGGCGAGTCCATCATGCGGATGAAGCCCTCGATCAGGTCGTCGACGTAGCAGAACGAGCGGGTCTGCTCGCCCGTGCCGTAGATGGTGAGGGGCTCGCCGCGAAGCGCGGGAACGATGAAGTTCGTCACCACCCGGCCGTCGGCCGGGTGCATCCGGGGGCCGTAGGTGTTGAAGATCCGCACCACCTTGATCTCGAGCCCCGCCTGGCGGTGATAGTCGAAGAAGAGGGTCTCCGCGCAACGCTTGCCTTCGTCGTAGCAGGCCCGAACGCCCGCCGGATTGACGTGTCCCCAGTAGCTCTCGGGTTGGGGATGGACCTGCGGGTCGCCGTAGACCTCGCTCGTCGAGGCCTGGAAGATCCGCGCCTTGAGGCGCTTCGCGAGCCCGAGCATGTTGATGGCGCCGTGGACGCTGGTCTTCGTCGTCTGGATCGGGTCGTTCTGATAGTGAACGGGCGATGCGGGGCAGGCGAGGTTGAAGATCTCGTCGACCTCGACGAAGAGGGGGATCGTGATGTCGTGACGGATCAGCTCGAAGCGCGGGTTGCCGAACAGGTGCGCGATGTTGTCCTTGCTTCCGGTGTAGAAGTTGTCGACGCACAGCACCTCGTCCCCGCGATCGAGCAGCCGGTCGCAGAGATGGGATCCCAGGAAGCCCGCACCGCCGGTGACGAGGATCCGCTTTCGGCTGTATCGACTCACTGGACTCTCCTCTCGATCGGGGCTCTTGCGCTTCGGCCGGGACGCGACCGCTCCCGCGAGCGGCTTCTGGATACATCGGCGAACCGGCGGGCGCCCGCAAGCCTACTGGCAAGACACCTCGAAGACCTGCGCCGTTCGTTCCCGTGCGAGCAGGCCGAACTCCGCCAGGCGGGCGGGCACGAGCGCCGCCTCCCCGGGCCCCAGCTCCACGGGATCCGCGCTGCTCCCGGACGCCGCCTCGACGGCCACCCGCCCGGCGACACAGAGCAGGATGCAGACCCGCCCGCCGGGTCGCGAGACGAGCGCCCGGTCGGTGGTGATGTCGAGCCGTCGAAGCGCGAAGCGGTTCGTGCCGGTGTCGTAGGCCAGCAGGCCGGGGGTGGTGTCGCAGGGACGGGCCGGCTGGGGCGTCGGGACCGACTCGGGTCGCAGGATCGTCAGCAGCTCGTCGGCATCCACGTGCTTCGCGGTCAGGCCGCCGCGGACGACGTTGTCGGAGCGGGTCATCACCTCCACGCCCGCACCCGACAGATACGCGTGCAGGGTCCCGGGTGGGACCACGAGCGCTTCGCCGGGTGCGAGCTCGACTCGTTCGAGCACCAGCGGCGCGGCCGCCAGCGGATCTCCCGGATGCTCCCCGAGCAGCTCCGCGCAGCGGCGGGCGTCGGGTGAGTCACCCCGCCCGAAGACCTCGAGATCTGCCAGCAGGGCGCGCCGACGACGGGGATCGAGCAGCCGGGCCAGCAGGTCCCGGCACGAAGCGGCGGGCGCCCCGTCCCGGCAAAGCGACGGCAGCGCCTCGCGGGCCCGGGCCGCCGCCTCGTCGTCGCGCAGCCCGCACAGGGCCTCGAAGGGCTCGAGCGCGACGAGGACCTCGTGCTTCGCCTCGGCGTCGCGATAGCAGCGCCGCGCCTCCGGCACACCGGCGTCCTCCTCCCGTCGCCAGCCGGCGCGCGCGCGAGCGGCATCCGGGTGGACCTGGATCGAGAGCGGACGATCGACGGCCAGCAGCTTGGCGAGGAAGGGAAGCTCCGCGCGCCCCGGACCCAGCACCGCCTCCCGGTCACGCGCGATCCAGTCGGACAGCGGCAGGGTGTTGCCCGGCTCGATCACCCGCGACGGACCGGCGGGATGGTCGCCGATCCAGAGCTCCGCCTCCGGCTCGGCGGTGGGAGCGGCACGGCCCTGCAACCTCGCCAGCCACTCGCGGGATCCCCAGGCATAGTGCTTCACCGGGTTGTCGAGCTTCGCGATCGAGACCGCCACGGACGGCGACCCTAGGGAAGGTCTTCGACGAGTGCAGACTCCGCCTCGCGCGAAGGCGAAGTGGCTGCTCAGGACCCGCCCCCTGGGGGCCCGGGAGCCTGCGGGTGCATTGTATTGGCGGAGGCGGTGGCTATGATCCGCGCGCCTCCTCGGAGCGGACTCGTCCGCCACTCAAGCGGTCTGTCCACCGGAAGGGCGCAAATGAACATCCTCGGCATCTCGGCCTTCTACCACGACAGCGCCGCGTGTCTGGTCCGAGACGGGCAGATCGTCGCCGCCGCCCAGGAAGAGCGCTTCACGCGCAAGAAGCACGACGCCGCCTTCCCCACGAAGGCCGTCGAGTACTGCCTGGAAGAGGGCGGCATCGACGCCGCCGGGCTCGACCTGGTCGCCTTCTACGACAAGCCCCTTCTCAAGTTCGACCGCATCATCGAGACCTGGGCCTCCTACGCGCCCAGCGGCTTCCGGCTCTTCCTGATGGGCCTTCCCGTCTGGCTCAAGCAGAAGCTCTATACGCCGCGGGAGCTCGACCAGGGGCTCTCCGAGAGCTACCCGGGCCGCTACGTCTTCCTCTCCCACCACGAGTCGCACGCGGCCAGCGCCTTCCTGCCGTCGCCCTTCGACGAGGCGGCCATCCTCACCCTCGACGGCGTGGGGGAGTGGGCCACGGGCAGCATCGGCCTGGGACGCGGGCACCGGATCGAGCTGCGCAAGGAGCTCCGCTTCCCGCACTCGCTGGGCCTGCTGTACTCGGCGATGACCTACTTCACGGGCTTCAAGGTCAACAGTGGCGAGTACAAGCTGATGGGCCTGGCTCCCTACGGCGAGCCCGTCTACAGCGACCTCATTCGCGACAAGCTGCTCGACCTGAAGGAGGACGGCTCGTTCCGCCTCGACATGTCGTACTTCGGCTACTGCAACGACGACGTCATGACCTCTCGCAAGATGGAAGGCCTCTTCGGCGGCCCCCCGCGCGAGGCCGAGAGCGAGATCACCCAGCGCGAGATGGACATCGCCGCCTCGATCCAGGACGTCACCGAGGAGATCGTCCTGCGCATCGGGCGCTACGCCCACGAGCTGACGGGCGCGACGAAGCTGACCCTGGCCGGCGGCGTGGCGCTCAACTGCGTGGCGAACGGACGCCTCCTGCGCGAGGGCCCCTTCGACCAGGTGTGGGTGCAGCCGGCCGCGGGCGACGCGGGCGGGGCGCTCGGTGCCGCGCTCTTCGTCTGGCACCAGTTGCTCGACAACGAGCGGGTCACGCAGCCCCACGACCTCCAGCAGGGCTCGCTGCTGGGTCCGGGCTACGACGACGCCGAGGTGCGCTCCTTCCTCGACGAGAAGGGCGCCGTCTACCACCACTACCCCGACGAGGACGAGCTCGCCGATCAGATCGCCGCGCTGATCGCCGACGAGAAGGTCGTCGGGCACTGCGCGGGGCGGATGGAGTTCGGCCCGCGGGCCCTGGGCTCCCGCTCGATCCTGGGAGATGCCCGTTCGCCCGAGATGCAGCAGGTCATGAACCTGAAGATCAAGTTCCGCGAGTCCTTCCGCCCCTTCGCGCCCGCCGTCCTGCGCGAGGACGTGGACGAGTTCTTCGAGATGCGTCCCAACGAGGACAGCCCCTACATGCTGATGGTCGCTCCCGTCCGCAAGGAGAAGCTCCTGGCCTGCGACGAGGACGCGTCACGCGGTCTCGACAAGCTGCGGCAGCGGCGCTCCGTGGTCCCGGCGATCACCCACGTCGACAACTCGGCCCGTGTCCAGACCGTCGACGCCCAGCGGCACCCTCGCTTCCATCGGATCCTGCAGGCCTTCAAGC
The DNA here is from genome assembly GCA_028284295.1 of Myxococcota bacterium. Taxonomy (GTDB): domain Bacteria; phylum Myxococcota_A; class UBA9160; order UBA9160; family UBA4427; genus JAJDAN01. The sequence continues at coordinate 6,097 of JANQSB010000155.1, forward strand.
AGAGGACCGGCAGCCCGGTCCTGATCAATACGAGCTTCAACGTCCGCGGAGAGCCCATCGTGAACACGCCCGAGGACGCCTGGCGCTGCTTCATGCACACCAACATGGATGCGCTCGTGCTCGAGAACTGCATCCTGCTGAAGCCCGAGCAGCCGGACGCTCGCGATGTGGACCTGGACGCCTATCTGGCCGAGTTCGGCCTGGACTGAGGCGAGCCCATGGCACAGATGATCGACATTGACCTTCGGCCCGGCGAGGCCACCCTGCGCAGCTTCGGCTTCATCGCCGTCGCGGGCTTCGGCCTGCTGGCGGCACTCGCCTGGTTCGAGGCCCTCGTCTTCGCCTTCGGCCTGGGCTCGCTGCGGGTGCCGCTGGCCATGGGCTTCGCGATCGTGGCGGGGCTGTGCGGGCTCTTCTCGCTGGTCTTCCCGCGCGCGAACCTGCCCGTCTACCTGCTCATCACGATCGTCACCTATCCCATCGGGTTCGTGCTCTCCCACGTGATCCTGGTCACGCTCTTCTACGTGATCATCTCGCCGATCGGACTGCTGCTGCGCGCGTTCGGCACCGACCCGATGCAACGCCGCATCCTGCCCGAAGCGAGCAGCTACTGGGAGGACGCACCGCCCCCCCGATCGCGAAGCAGCTACTTCAAGCAGTTCTAGTGCCTGCACCGAACGGAGACCCGATGTCCGAGAACGACGACAGCAAGGACGACTTCGCCGCATTGGCCAGCGAGGAGCGGCGGACCAGCCTGGTGGGGGAGTTCGTCGAGTTCCTGTCGGAGAACAAGAAGTGGTGGCTGGCACCGATCATCGTCTCGGTGCTGCTGCTGGGCGCGCTCGTCCTGCTCGGGGGAACGGCCGCGGCGCCGTTCATCTACACGCTCTTCTGAGACAGGCTCCCCGGGGTCGATCCCGGGGAGGCCCTTCTACTCGGCCACCTCGGGCTTGCCGGGCGGGCCCAGGACGTCGGTCTGCAGCTGGGCGGACACCCGCAGGCTGTCCCAGGCCTTGGTGCCGTTCCCGCTGGCCCACACGCCGACGGCCCCGGAGAGCTGTCGCGCCGGATCGATGTCGGTGCAGTCGAGCTGGGGCCGCTGGGGCTCGCGCGACGCGGCGTGCCAGACCTTGGCGGTGAAGCGGCTCGCGTCGGGGCCGTTCTCGGCGAGGATGCGGAAGTTGTACCACTGGCCTGCCGCCACGTGGACCGGATCCACCTGCGGGTTGCAGTTCAGCCCGAATCGGCCCGGGCGCTCCAGTACGAAGTTGGCCGCCTTCGGGTGGCGGCCCAGCCGGTAGTAGTCGTCCTCGTCGGTGTAGCTGCTGTACAGGGTGACGCCGACGCCGCCGTCGTTCTTCTTGACCATCATCTGGCCGCTGTACTCGTAGGCCGTCCAATCGGCGGCAGCGACGCCGGCCCCGTCCCAGCCCAGGAAGTGCGAGTGCACGTCGTCGCCCGGCGTCGAGAGCACGAGAGCCTCGCTTCGGACCATCGGGTAGTGGCGATCGAGCATCTCGACCCGGAAGAGGCCCGACTCCTGGACCAGGCTCGCGCCGGCGCCCGTGTCCACCCAGTCGCTGGAGCGGGTGCCCCCGCTGAAGTCCTCGCACAGCTCCGCCTCGGGAGCCGGCGTGTTGCCTGCCAGGATCGGCTTGGCAGTGGCCGCGCTGAGGACCAGCGTGTTGGAGCAGGCGCTGCGCTCGTCGCCGCGGACGGCCACCACGCAGACGTGGGTCTCGCCTGCCTCCGGAAGGCCCTCGAGCACGTAGCTGAACTGGCCGCCGACCTGGCGGGGCCGCCCGACCTCCTCGGCCGGAATCACGTCGTCGAGCGACGACGGTGACGGGCCGTAGCGGATCTCGAAACCCTCGACGTCGCAGGGATGCTCGTAGGACCAGGTGATCATCTCGTCCCGGGCGCTCGCGGCGGACGCGGCCAGCAGCCCCGGAGCCGCCAGGACAAGGATGATCCAGCGTGCGCAAGGCATCGGGAACCTCTCGAATGCGGAGCGGGGGGGGCGTCTCGCGGCGTAGCGTAGAGCGCTGGGGGGGTCGCGGCCAGCGACGAGACCGGAACGGTCGCTCAGGCCACCCGCGGGATCGAGCCGAGGATCGGCTGGTCGCTCAGCTGCTCGAGGTGGTCGCGATTGATCACCACGGCGTCGACGAGCTCGAGCAGGATCGCGATCGCGAACGCCAGTCCGAAGGCGCCGAGGACTCCCGCGCCCAGGAGCTGCCAACGTGCCGCGGACTCGGCGGTGGGCGGGGAGGCGCGGTCGAGAACCGAGATCCTCGACCCGTGCTGGGCGCTCTCGAGGCTCTGTGCGAGCTCGGCCTCCTCGACCTTTCGCAGGAAGCTCAGGTAGTTCTCCCGAAGCACCGTGGCCCGCTGCTCGAGGGCCGCGAACTCCTCCTGCCGCATCGGCGTCTCGCTGACGTGGTTGTCGAGGGATTCGATCGACTGCTCGATTCGCACCAGCTGGTCGCGGAGGCGGTCGAGCTGGCGCTGCTCGGAGGCGATCGACAGCTCCCGGCTGGACGGCCCGCTCGACGCCTCGACCTCGGCCTCCTCGACGACCTCGGACTCGAGACGCTCGATGCGACGCCGCAGGGCGATGATGTTGGGATGCTCCTCGGTGAGGATCACCAGCTGCTCCTCGAGTCGGGAGCGCAGGTCGGCCAGCAGGCTCCGGGGCGTCGGCCCTTCGGCGGCGACCGGCTCGGGCCGCTGCTGCAGCATCACCAGTCGCCCCTCGGCGGCGTCGATCTGGCCGGCGACCATCTGACGCTGGGACTGCAGGCGCTCGAGACGCGCGATGTTCGCCTGCAGCTCACCCGGCAGGCCCCCGCGGTGGGTCTGCATGAACTCGGTGATCCGGCGCTCGTGGTCGCGCAGCTCCGTCTCGGCGCGGTCCCGCTCGCGTCGCAGGAAGTCGGTCGTCAGGCTGGCCTGGCGGTTGCGCATCTCGATGTTGGCGGCCGTGAAGAAACCAGCGAGCTCGTTGGCGACGTCCGCGGACTCCCGCGGCGACGCGTACTCGAACGAGATGGCGAAGACCTGGGTGGTGCTCGTGTTGCGTCGCGATGGCCCCAGGCCCTCCCGCGGATAGATGGCGATCGCACTGCGCATCCGCTCGACCACCTGGGTGAGCGGGGCGTTCTCCCGGAGCTCGGGGTACAGGTCGTAGCGCTTGATGAGCTCGGCCAGGTTCTGCCGCGAGAGCACCTGGCCGACGATGGCGTTGATGCGCGCCAGGGAGTCGTCCACCACCGTCGTGCGAACGAAGTCCTCGGAGATCGACTGGCGGGCCATCAGGATGGTGGTCTCCGCCACGTAGCTCGGCTCCTGCATGGACACGACCACGCCCGTCGCCCCGAGCCCCAGCACCACCGCGAGGGTCATCCAGATCCAGCGGCGACGGAGGATCCCGAGCGGGTCCTGCGCGAAGGCCGGCAGGGGGTTGCCGCCCTCGGCCTCCTCGTCCCAGTCGCGGTCGTCAGCCAACGGCGGGCTCCTCGGCCAGGGGCTCGCTGTGGTAGTGCTCGTAGTAGCCCCGCCGGATCTGCGGGGGGCCACAGTCGAGGATCGCGCCGATCATGCGCCCCTTCGGCAGCGCGGAGAGCATCTTGCGGTAGTTCCGGGCGCGGGTCATGCCGGCCCGCGCGACGGGGGCGAAGCACTCGACGTGCTGCAGGATGATGGTCGCATCGGGCACGAGCAGGCTCGGAGGCGTGTCGAAGATGACCACCTCGTAGCGCTCGCGAAGCTCCTCGAAGACCCGTTCGAAGTGGGTCAGGAGGAGGTCGTGCGGACGCGGAAGGCCGCGCAGGCACGGATAGACGTCGAGGCCCGGGTCGGCCACGTGGACGCACGCGTCCGCGAGCGGAAGCCCCTCGGACAGGACACGCCCGATTCCGACGGTCGGCGTTCGCAGCTCGAGCACCGTCTCGAGGGAGGGCCGGCGCAGGTCGAGATCGACCAGGGCAACCCGATCGGACTGTCCCAGCGCCGCCATCGACAGGGCCAGGTTGCAGGAGACGGTGGTCTTTCCCTCGTTGCGGAGCGCGCTGACCACCGCCAGGGTCCGCGCGTCGCGATCGATCAGTGCGCGCCGGGCGCGCAGGGCGAGCTGCAGGCAGGCGTCGGTGACGGCACCGCCGTCGTCCACCAGGACGGCCTGTGCCGCCTCGGAGTCGTCGGTGCTGTGCGAGAGCTCGGCCTCCATGGCCGCGGCATCTTCGGAAGGCGCGGGAGGCGCGTCCGAAGGAAGCGCGGCCGGCGGCGGAGCGGCGGGAGCGGGCTCGGTGGGCGCCGGGGCGCCGTCCGCCCGCTGCTCCTCGCTGAGACGCGCAGAGGTCGTGTAGACGTCCTCCGAAGAGACGCGGGGGGCCGGGGCCGGGACAGCCGGCTCCGGATGCGTCTCCCGCTCGCGACGCGCGCGCTGCAGGGCCTCGGAGATCTCGCCCATCAGCTCCTCAACCCGAGGTCGGACTCCAGGCCGGCCGCCTGGGTGGCACCCATCGACTTGGCCTTGGTCTCCACGAACTCCGGCGGCACGGGTCGCAGCTGCTTGGCGTACGCGGCGAGCAGGACGCGATCGGCCAGCAGGCTGATCAGCCGCGGGCACCCCTGGGAGAACCAGTAGAAGGTCGGCTCGACCCCCGGCGCGAAGACCTGGTCGTACTGACCGCCTGCCACCTGGATGCGGTGCTCCAGGTAGGGCCGGATCTGGTCCGGGGTGAGCGGCTGCATGTCGTGCTCGACGGCGATCCGCTGGCGCAGCTGTCGCAGGCCGGGCTGCGACAGCTTTCGGAGCAGCTCGGGCTGCCCGGTCAGGACGATCTGCATCAGCTTCTCGGTGTCGGTCTCGAGGTTCGAGAGCAGCCGCACCTCTTCGAGCGCGCCGGGCTCGAGGTTCTGGGCCTCGTCGATGATGAGAACCGTGTTCCTCCGGGCTCGCAGCCGGGACAGCAGCATGCGATTCAGGGCGATCAGGTAGTCGGCGGTCGTCTCGAGGGTTCCTTCGAGACCGAACTCCGCGGCGATCAGCTTCAGTAGGTCGAGGGGGCTCACGCCGATCGTGTTCAGCACCAGCGCCGTATCGGTGTCCGGCGGCAGCTGGCCCAGGGCTGCGCGCAGCAGGGTGGTCTTGCCGGTGCCGACCTCGCCCGTGAGCAGCAGGAAGCCCTTCCGCCGCGTGATCCCGTAGGTGAGGGCCGCCAGACCCTCCCGGTGGGTATCCGAGAGCCACAGGAAACGCGGGTCGGGCGTCAAGGAGAACGGCTGTTCTCGAAAGCCGAAATAGGTCTCGTACATCGCTCTATCCGGCCCCCGTCATCTGGAACACCGCGTCCTGCATGGGTTTTCCCTTATCGACGGCTTGTGGCGCCGAGATGATACTCGAGATCTCCGAAGCCCCGATACGTCCTGATACGCAACTGGCTCGCGAACCCCCGTCATCGCCTGGGAAATCCGGAGCCGATCGAGCCTGTCCGAATCCTGCCCGCCCAACCGGGCTGACAGACGTGTGTGACCCGTCGAGGTCTCTCGGGTACGTGAATTGCGTCTCGCTGATCCGGAGCTGCGACACATTTGGCCGTTGCGTTCCGACACCGCGGGAGGTACCACTCGTTCCTCCGGGCCCATAGCCGCCCAACCCCGCACCTGACTCCAGGTCAGCGGGGGAGAAATTCGACAGATCGAGACGAAAATGTCGCCCTCCCCTGGAGAAATGTTGGAACCTAGGGTGACGCGAGTGCCACATCTCATAACGAACACCATTTCAGGATCACACACCGGACCATTGGGGGATGTTCCGGTCTCAGCTTCACTGAGGCGCCCATGCTGAGAGAGTACGGTCGGCGGATCGTCCGAGTCTGGATGAGCTTGGACATGCTCCTGTCGACAGCGGTCTTCGTCGCGCTACTTGCTCATCCTTCACTACGAAACACCGGTTCCCTCGGCGAGCTGCTGACCGGTCCCGTCGTCGGCGTCGGGCTGTTGGTCGGCTTCGGTTGGCCGCTCCTGCTCAACCGGGCCGGGGTGTATCGCTGGAGCCGTCGCCAACCGATCAGCGGCCTGCTGACCCGCCTCGCGGTCGCGAACGGCGTGGGTGCCCTGGTGTTCTCGACCGCCGCCTTCGCGGCCGCGCTGCCCGTGGCGCCGCTCTTCCCCGTGGTGCTGGCGCTGGCGATGTTCAGCGTCCAGGCGGTCATTCGCGTCCCCATCTTCTTCCTGCTCCGGAGCATCCGCCGGCGCGGCCGGAACTTCCGCAACGTCCTGATCATCGGCGCCGGGCCGCGCGCACGCGAGGCCCGGGAGACGATGGAGGGCCACCCGGAGTGGGGCCTCCGCATCACCGGCTACGTGGACGACGGGGAAGGGGACTTCGTCCCCTCGGTGCCGGACGATCAGATCCACAAGCTGATCGACCTGCCGAGCCTCCTGCGCGACAAGAGCGTCGACGAGGTGCTGGTCGCCTGCCCGCGCCGCATGATCGACACGCTCGAGAGCGTGGTCGCGGAGTGCGCACTGATCGGCGTCCCGGTCACCCTCCTGACCGATCTGTTCGGTCTGGAGCTTCCGCCGCCGCGGGTCGGTCGCTTCGACCGCCGGGGCACCCTGAGCTATGCGCCGGTCCACCACGACGAGTCCGCGCTCGTCATGAAGCGGGGTCTGGACATCGTCGGCGCTGCGGTGGGACTGGCCCTGTCGGCCCCGATCCTGGCGGCGGCGGCCGCCGCCATCAAGTTCACCTCACCGGGGCCGATCCTGTTCTTCCAGACGCGCTGCGGGGTGAACGGACGCCGCTTCATGATGCCGAAGCTCCGAACCATGGTGACCGACGCGGAGGCGCTGCTGCCCCAGCTCTCGCACCTGAACGAGATGGACGGTCCCGTCTTCAAGATCAAGGACGATCCGCGGGTGACCCCGGTCGGGCGTTTCCTGCGCAAGTGGAGCATCGACGAGCTGCCGCAGTTCTGGTCGGTCCTGATCGGCGACATGAGCCTGGTCGGCCCGCGACCCCCGATTCCGTCGGAGGTCGTGCAGTACCAGGGCAGCGAGCGGAGACGCCTCTCCATGCGCCCGGGCCTGACCTGCCTGTGGCAGGTGAGCGGGCGCAACGACGTCCAGTTCGACGAGTGGATGCGCCTCGACCTCGAGTACATCGACACCTGGTCGGTAGGGCAGGACTTCCGCATCCTGCTCCGCACGGTGCCCCAGGTCCTGTTCGCCCGCGGCAGCTCCTAGTCGGCTTCGGGAGGGCCCGCGCGGCGCCGCGAGCCCTCTGGAAGCGCCCCGACCAGCCGCGCTAGAAGCCGCGTGAGACGATGAACGCGGCCTGGCCCGCAGACAGGATGGGCTGGAACGGGAAGAGCAGCGTCTGCAGCACGAAGCCGACGCGGGCCAGGGCGTTGGGCGGCACCACGATGATGTCGCCGTCCTGGAGCATGAAGTTCGTCGACTGATCGCCGTACTGGATGTCTCGCAGGTTCACGCGCAGGATCCGGTTCTCCTCCGGATTGCTGCGCACCACCCGGATCCGGCCCCGGGAGGCGAACAGGTTCGTGCCACCCGCCGCGCCCACCGCCTCGGCGAGCCGCGTCTCCCGATCGAGGACCTGGATCCCGGGTGCCAGGACCTGTCCGAAGATGACGACCGTCGAGCTGCGGGATTCCTGGACGGAGACGGTGACGACCGCATCGCGCTTGAAGCGCGAGATCTTCTCCCTCACGTCCTCCGCAAGCTCCTCGGTGGTACGTCCCGAGGCCTGGACGTCTCCGATCAGGTCGATGGAGACCCGGCCGTCGGGCCGGACCACGACCGTGCGCTCGATCACCGGCTCGGGGAGCACGCTGACGACCAGCAGGTCGGGCGCCCCGATCCGGTAGGTGGCCGGGGGCGGCGCCTCCGGGGGCGGCACCGAGCGAGCGAAGCAGCCCCAGCTGCCAGCCAGGACGATCACCAACAGAGCGCGAGTCGCGCCGTGACGCAGCGAGCGTGCGCGGCCAAGCATGTCGTTTCCCCCCAAACGATCATCCAGCCCGAACGGATCGGGCGAGCACGACCGCCAAGCTAACGGAGATCTCCCCGTCCTGCCGCGTCCGCGGACGCGGAGAGGGGCGACTACTCGGGCGGCGCGGTGGCGAGCACGAAGCGGAAGCGCGTGTTGCCGATCTGCACTTCGTCGCCGCTCGCGAGTGTGGCTGATCGCACCCGCTTGCCGTTGACCTTGGTGCCATTGGTCGACTGGAGGTCCTCGATCACGTACTCGTCGTCCACGTCGTCGTAGAGCACCATCGTGTGCTCCCGACTGATTCCCTCGTCGAGCAGCGTGATGTCGGTGGTCGGGTTGCGACCGATGAGGGTCTCGCCCGAGCTGAGCTCGTACTGCATTCCCTCGAAGTCGCCGTTCAGGATCTCGAGCCGGCCGGTCGTGCGAGTGTCGCTCATCGGTCCCCTCTGGCGGGCGTATCGGCGTCACCTGCGGGGCGCTTGAGGGGCGAGGGAGGCCCGGAGCGGGGCAGGGCGGCTACCGGAGGACCCGGTTCCGGAGCGACGGGACGGCCTGGCGGACCCGGTCGATCTCCCCCGGGTCGCACTCGGCGAGCGCCAGGCCAGGCGCGTCGCCGGCCCGGGCCAGCACGAGTCCCCACGGATCGACGATCATGGACCGCCCGTAGCTGGCCCGGTCGGGGCCGTGGCGTCCGCACTGCGCAGGAGCCAGGACGAAGGCCTGGCTCTCGATCGCCCGGGCCCGCAGCAGCACCTCCCAGTGATCGCGGCCGGTCTGCGGGGTGAAGGCGCTCGGTACCGCGATCCAGCGGGCATCCGCCTCGCTCATCCGGCGGTAGAGCTCGGGGAAGCGCAGGTCGTAGCAGACCGGCAGCCCCAGGCCGCCGAAGGCGACGAGGTGCCCTCCTTCAAGGAGGCGAAGCGCGCGTTCGAGACGCGATACGTCGAAGGCCTGCTCCGGCGCTGCAACGGCAACAT
>JANQSB010000158.1 GCA_028284295.1 Myxococcota bacterium
GCCTCCGGGTCCTGGATGTCCGAGCCGTCGCGCTTCTTCATGTAGCGATGGAAGTGCATGACGAGCGGGAGCAGCCGCAGCAGGGGGGCCGGGCGCAGCCGCAAGGGCGTGCCGATCACCGCGATGGCGTCCCCCAGACCCTCACTGGCCAGGAGCAGGCTGGTCACACCGCCCATGGAGACGCCGACGAGGAAGACCCGCTCGTGCTCCTCGCGGAGCTTCCAGAACGCCTCTCGGGCCGCGTCGATCCACTCCTCGTGATCCGTGCGCAGCAGCTCCTCGGGCGAGGTGCCATGCCCGGGCAGCAGCAGTCCTCGGGCGCGGATGCCGCGTTCGGCGAGAGCCTCGGCGACCGGACGCACCTCGTAGGGAGTCCCCGTCAGGCCGTGGAGGCAGAGAGCCGCCGACGCGCCGGAGCCGCCTGCGGGCGACAGATCGAAGGGTCCCGGATCGACCTCCACGCTCACCGCGCCGCCTCCTCTGCGGCACGCACCACGTCGCGCAACGGCACCTTCCTGGCCTTCGCGATCCGCTTGCAATCGTCGTACTCGGCCGACACCGAGCTCGTGCCGTCCGGCAGCTCCACCTGCTTGACGGTGACGCGTCCGTACGGCGTGTCGACCTTCCGGGTCTGCCGCGGCAGCACCAGGCGATCCCACTCCTGGGTGCGGACGCCGATGGCGGTCGACTCGGTGAAGAGCAGCCCGGCCAGCTCCTGCCGCTGGGCGGCGCGGGCGAGGACCCGCACTCCGAAGCCGGGCCGGTTCTTCTTCATCTGCAGGTGCTGCAGCGTGACGTCGAGGGCGCCGGCCTCGAAGAGACGCTCCATCAGGTGCTCGAAGTGCTCCGGAACCAGGTCGTCGAGGTTCGTCTCGAGCGACACGATGCGATCCCAGTCGGGCCCCCCCTGACGGCCGAGGGTCGCGCGCAGCACGTTTGGCATGGGACCCTCGCGATCGCCCCCGGCGCCGTAGCCGACGGCCGTCGGCGTCATCGCCGGGAGCTGGCGAAACTCGTCGACCCAGGTGCGCAAGAGGGCGGCGCCGGTGGGCGTCACGGTCTCCCAGGCGACGTGGGCCGGGACCGTGGGGATGCCGCGGAGCAGGTCGAGGGTGGCCGGTGCGGGCAGGGGCAGTCTTCCGTGTGCGGTCTCGACACTGCCATGCCCCAGCGCCACCGGGGTGCAGCTGACGCGCTCGACGCCGAGGGCGCGCAGCCCGACCGCGGCGCCGGTGATGTCGACGATCGCATCCACGGCTCCGACCTCGTGGAAGTGGACCTTCTCGAGCTCCACCCCGTGGATCTTCGCCTCGGAGCGACCCAGAGCCTCGAAGGTGGCGAGCGCCCGGTCGCGCACCTCGCCGTCGAGCTTGGCGCGCCGGAGCAGCTTCGTGATCGCCGTGAAGCTGCGACCGTGGTGGTGATGGCCGGCGCCGTGGGCGTGTCCCGCGGACACGTGCTTCCGCTTGCCGCCCGCCCGGCCGGTCGGCACCCGCACCTCCACGTGGCGGGCCGAGAGCGCACCGCGCGACACCTTCCGGACCCGCAGCTTGAACTCGAGGCCCAGCCCGGCCAGCCCCGCCTCGAGCTCCCGGCGCGGCAGGCCCAGGTCGAGCAGGGCTGCCAGCAACATGTCGCCGGCGATTCCCGAGAAGGGCTCGAGGTGTAGGAGGCGCGAGGCTTCCTTCGCACGTCGCGTTGCCATGACGACCTACAGCCGGTTGATCAGGCTGGCGACGTGAGCCGCCCCGAAGCCGTTGTCGATGTTGACCACCGTGACGTTCGACGCGCAGCTGGTGAGCATGCCGAGCAGCGCGGCGACGCCGCCGAGGGACGCCCCGTAACCGACGCTGGTCGGTACCGCGATGACCGGCTTGTCGACCAGTCCGCCGACCACCGACGGCAGCGCGCCCTCCATCCCGGCGACCACGATCAGCACCCGCGCGGCCCGCAGCACGTCCACCGACGCCAGCAGCCGGTGCACCCCCGCAACGCCCACGTCCTGCAGCAGCTCGACCTTGTTGCCGAGTCGGCGCGCGACCGCGGCCGCCTCGGCGGCGACGGGCCCGTCCGAGGTGCCCGCCGACACGATGGCGATGGTCCCCTTGCCGGTCACCGGAACCTCCGCCGGGCCGTACCACAGGATGCGAGCGGCCGGGTCGTAGTCGCCGCCGGGAAGCCCCTCCTGGACGCGGGCCGCCTCCTCGGGCTCCATCCGGGTGATCAGCACCGACTCTCCGGCGTCGGCCAGGGTTCGAACGATCTCGATGATCTGCTCCGGCGTCTTGCCCGGCCCGAAGACCACCTCTCCCTGCCCCTGCCGCAGGCCCCGGTGGGTGTCCACGCGAGCGTGCGGCGTGTCCACGAAGGGAAGCCGGGCGAGCTCGGCGGCGGCGCTGTCGGCATCGACGGCGCCCCGCTCCACGTCGCGGAGCAGCGCGAGGACCCGCTCGCGATTCACGCGGACGCTCCGGGGGGGACGGACATGCGGCGCAGGATCGCCCACCCGGTGGCGTTCGCCAAGCGGGGCCGCCTGCGGCAAGGTGTCGCCTGCCCATCGGCACCGGCAGCCGGATGCGGCCGAGGAGGACCGAGTCCCCGATGGGCCGCACCCGCGACAGGCTGAAGAAGGCCATCGCCCAGTCCCGGATCCCGAGCTCCCACGGCATCCGCTACGCGAACGAGCTGCTCGCGCTCGGCGCGTGGTTCCGCGAGCACGCGGAGGGCGTGCCGGCCTTCGCGCGCAACCGCGACCTCTACGCCCACGTCAACGAAGAGGTGCTCGGCGACGCGCCGATCGACCTGTTCGAGTTCGGGGTGCGGGAGGGCAGCACGATCTCCAAGTGGATGGAGGTCAACTCGAACCCGGCGTCGCGCTTCTTCGGCTTCGACTCCTTCGAAGGGCTGCCGGAGAGCTGGCGGGGCGGCGTGGGCGAGACGCCGGCGGGGAGCTTCGCCACGGGGGGAGCCGTCCCCCGCCTGGACGACGAGCGGGTCCACTTCGTCGCCGGGCTCTTCCAGGAGACCCTGTCCGCCTTCCTCACCCAGGACTACCGGCCCACCGGCAATCGCCGGGTGCTCCACTGCGACGCCGACCTCTACAGCTCCACCCTCTTCGTGCTGGCGACGATGCACCCGTGGCTGGACCCGGGCAGCGTCATCGTCTTCGACGAGTTCGATTCGCCGCTTCACGAGTTCCGAGCCTTCGTGGACTACACGAGCTCGTACCGGCGGCGCTTTCGCGCCATCGCGCGGACCGGCCCCCTGCTGGCCCGTCTGGCGGTGGAGATCCTCGAGTAGCCCCGGGTGAAGGTTCCCCGGTCTAGCCCCCGGAGCCCGCCGGGATCAGCACCAGCAGCCCCCCCAGCTCGCCTTCCCGGTCGCTGAACTCGCTCTCGACCCGCACCGAAGGGTCGACCTCGCGTTCGCGGCACAGCGCCGACAGCTGCTCGGACGCATCGCCGAGAGCGAGCACGGGAATCGAGGGAAGCAATCGCTCGCCCAGGGTGTCGGCGATCGCCGAGGCGACCCGCGAGACGAGGATGTTGCCGAGCTCCATGATGACCGCCTCGATGCTCTCGCGAGACGGATCGCCGGTCGGGTCGCCGAGCATCTGCCGGACCACCTCGTCGCGCACCGGCTCGCGGAAGAGGATGGCCACGACCGCGTCGAGACAGCCCTCCAGCTCGAAGAAGACGCCCGAGCTCCAGTCGTCCGCCACGCAGGCCGGCCACTTCGGGTCGCGCACCAGCTCGGGGGTGCGCATCTGGATCTCCCGACGAACCAGCTGCGAGAAGGCGCTGGCGGCGTGCCCCGCCCCCACGTTGGCGAGCTCCCGCGTTCGATCGGCCTGCAGCTCGGTCGGGTTCATGTCGCCTTCCGCGGCGTGACTGCGCGGATTCGCATCACGCGAGGTGGTTCAGGTCCAGCAGGAAGACGGGACTTCCGTCTCCCAACACCGTGAATCCGGCCAGGAGCTTGACGGGCGCCAGCAGCTCCGGAACCGGCTTGACGTAGATCTCCTGTTGGCCGGCGAAGCGCTCGACGCGCACCGCGACGGCCTCCCCCCGAATGTCGACGACGACCAGGGGGACTGCCGCGCCGGGCTGGGGGGGCTCCACCGCCAGGCGCTCTGCCAGATCGATCACGAGCACCGGGTCCTCGTCGATCAGGGCGAAGCTCTCCGGACCGCTGCGCTCGACGCTCTCGGCGGGGATCTCGAGGATTCGCTCGACCTTGGTGATCGGAAGCGCCACCCGCTCTCCCGAGACCTCGCACAGCAGCACCCGCTGCACGGCCGCCGTGATCGGGACGACCACGCTGGTCCGCGTTCCCACGCCGCGCTCGCTGCGCAGCTCGACCACCCCGCCGAGGGACTCGATGGTCGCCTTGACGGCGTCCATGCCCACACCGCGGCCGGACACCGTCGAGACGTGGTCGGCGGTCGAGATGCCCGGCCGGAAGATCAGCTCGGCGACCTCCTCGGCGGGCAGGTCCTCGGCCAGGCCCGGGTGCAGCAGCCCCTCCTCGACGGCGCGCTGCTTCACGCTCTCGATGTCGATCCCGGCACCGTCGTCCGCGACCTCGATCACGATGGAGTCCTTCTGACGGCGTGCGGCAATGGTGATCCGTCCGGTCTCCGGCTTCCCGATCTCGCGCCGCCGGTCCGGGGACTCGATGCCGTGGTCCACGGCGTTGCGGACCACGTGCAGGAGCGGCTCGCTCAGACGGTCGAGGATCGAGCGATCCAGGTCGAGCTCTGCGCCTTCGAGCTCGACCTCCACCTGCTTGTCGAGCTGTGCGGCCAGCTGGCGAACGGTCCGGGGGATCGGCTCCATCACGCGCAGCAGGGGGGTCGTCCGCAGGTCGAGCACGCGGCGCTGCAGCTCGGTGACGCGTCTCTCGACGGCGTCGAAGCCGGCGGACAGATCGGCACCCAGCTGCTTCTGCTCTTCGCCGGCCAGGGTGCGCAGCTGGCTCGAGCTCAGGATCACCTCACCGACGGCGCCCAGGAAGCGATCGAGGGTCTCGGTGCGCACCCGCACCGACGACTGCAGCGCGGGAACCGAGCCCGCCGCCTCCGGATCGGGAGCGGCAGACCGGGCTTCGACGGGGGATCCGGGCTCCTCGGACTCGGCTAGCGGATCCGCTCCGGCCGGATCGGCTAGCGCAGGACTTTTTTTTCGGGCGGCTCCGTTCGCGCGTCTGCCGCGGCACGCAGCGACGCCACCAGCTCGGGCCTCGCGGCCGGCGCCTCGCCGCTCTCGCGGACCTCGCCGACCATGGCCTCGAGCCCTTCCAGGCCCTGGAAGAGGCTCTGCAGCTCGTCGTCCCCGGCCACGGCACCCCGGTCCCGCACGCCCTCCATGCGGTCCTCGAGGGCGTGGGCCAGCTCGGCGACGGACTCGTAGTCGAGCGAGGCCGCCATCGACTTGATGGAGTGCGCCATCCGGAAGATCACGTCGATCTCCTCCGTGGCGCCGCGCTCCTTCTCGAGCGCGAGCAGTGCAGTGCTGATCTCGGAGAGGTGCTCGGCGGCCTCCTCCAGGAACAGCCTGCGGTACTTGGCCATGTCGAGGGCCAAGATCAGTCCTCGGACTTCTTCTCGATGACCTTCTGGAGCGTCGAGAGCACGTTGTCGGGCTTGAAGGGCTTCACGATGAAGTCCTTGGCCCCGGCCTGGAGCGCCTCCATGACCAGAGTCTCCTGCCCCAGCGCGCTGCACATCACCACGCAGGCGTCGGGCGTCTTCTCGAGAATGCCCTTGACCGCGTCGATTCCGGACCGCTTGGGCATCACGATGTCCATCGTGACCAGGTCCGGGTGGAGCTCCTCGTACTGCTCCACCGCCTCGACACCGTCGGTGGCCTCGCCGACCACCTCGTATCCTTCCGGCTCGATGATCTCCCGGATCATCTGGCGCATGAAGGAGGCATCGTCTGCAATCAGCACTCGTCCCTTCATCGTTTCCCCCGTCTTCCTTTCGATTTCGAACCGCACGCGTCCCCGTCGCCGGGTCAGGCGACGCGCGCGATCACCTCGCTCGCCCGCGCCACCAGCCGACGCGGGTCCAACACACTCACGACGCGGCCGTCGACCGAGCGCCGCTCCACCACCAGGCGACCCGCACCCCGCCGCCGCTTGACCCCATCCACCAGGCCGATCACCCGATCGATGGGCAGGGCGAGCTGTGCGGGCTCGTCGTCCCGCCCCGAGACCACCAGGACCTGGGGCCCGTCGAGGGTCGCAGCGCGGGGCGGCGGCTCGGCGGCTTCGCCGGGCGTGTCGACCGGCTCCTCGGCCTCGGACTCGCTCTCGAAGAGCAGCGCGGAGGACACCACCGGCAGCGCGTCACCGTGCCAGTTCATGATGCCCACGCGATCGCGCGGCATGGTGGGGACGCAGCGCACCCGCTGCGCCTCGGCGACCTCGTGCACCTCGGCGATGGGCAGGGCGTAGACCGACGACTCGACCTCGAAGGTGAGCAGGCGCTCCGCGTCCGCGGCGGCGGGTCGCATGCTCACGGTGCGAGCTCCTCGCCTTCGGAGCTGCCCTGCTCGGTGCGGAAGCTCCCCAGGGCTCCTCGCAGCTGGTCGGCCAGCTTCGCCAGGGCCTCGGAGCTGTCGAGAGTCGAGGTCACCGCCTCGAGCTGGGTCCGAGCGGTACGGGCGACGTCCTCGATGGCCGACGCGTTGCTGCCCGCCACCTTCGAGATCTCGTCCATCGAGGTCACCATGCGCTCGGTGCTCATGGCCTGGCTGTCGGCACCGTGGAAGATCTCCTCCGAGCGGGCCGCCGCCTCGCTGACCGCCATGCTGATCTGCTCCAGCGACGCCGCGATCGTGTTGACGTCCTCGCGACCCTCGCCGATCACCTGACTCGACTGGCGCATCTCGTCGGCGACCACGCCGGTGTCGGACTGGATCTCGTGGATCAGCTTCGAGATCTCGTCGGCGCTGCGCCCCACGTTCTCCGACAGCTTGCGGATCTCGTCGGCGACCACCGAGAAGCCGCGCCCGGCCTCGCCGGCGCGCGCGGCCTCGATGGATGCGTTCAGGGACAGCAGGTTGGTCCGGTGCGCGACGCTGGTGATGATCTCGGTGATCTGGTGGACGTGGCTCGTCTTCGACTCGAGGTCGAAGACCTTCCCCCCGGCCTGCTCGACCCGCTCGAAGACCGTGCGCATCTTCTCGATGGCGAGCCGGGCCACCTCGACACCGGTACCCGCCTTCTGGTTGGCCTCCGCCGCGAAGCCGAAGGCCTCCCGGGCGCGACCGGCGTTGAGCTCGATCTCGGCCGCGATCTCCTGGATCAGATGGGCGGCGCTGTCGAGCTTGTCCTGCTCGGTCTCCACGCTGCGCGCGATCTCCTCGACGGTGGAGGAGATGCCCTCGTTCCCGCTTCGCACGTTGTGGATCGAGCGCGTCAGGTCACGCGCGGCCGTGGTCACGCTGGCGCCGGTCCGCTGCACACTGCCGACCATCTCGCGCAGGTCGGCGAGCATCTCGAGCAGGTTCTCGTGCAGGTCGTCGGTCTCGTCGGGCCAGCGCGAGGCGCGCGCCGGGGAGTGCTCCACGCGCAGGTCGCCGCCGCGGATGCGCCGGGTGAGCTCGATCAGGTCCTCGAAGCGTTGGCCGAGTACGCGGGATCCCGCGAAGCCGATCGCCCCGCCGACGCCGAGGGCCACGAACAGGGCCCCCCACACCGGGAAGTCGAGACCTCCCAGACGGGTGAGCTGCGGCAGCGCGATCGAGGCCCCCGCCACGATCAGCGATCCGAGCACGAACTTGTGGGTCAGCGCGATCCGCACCTTGGGCCTATCGGCCCGCGCCGCCCTCCGCTTGATGGGGCATCCCCCCGGAAACGCAGGAAGATTTCGCCTCGGTGGGCTCGCGCGGACAGGCCCGGGAAGCCCTAGAAGTGGCTCCAGCCGAGCCGTTCCGGGACCCCCGTGAAGCCCGGGTCGCCCGTCACCCGTCCCACTTTCGAGACCGCCACCCCCAGGCGCCGGGCGAGCGCCGCCGGGGAGGTGCGTGCGGCGGCACGCGACCGCAGGGTGAACGCGAGCTCGTAGTCCTCGCCGCCCCCCAGAGCCAGGCGCTCCGGGTCCAGCCCCAGCTGCCGGCAGCCGGCGTCGAAGCCCCGCGGACGGGGCACCCGGGAGCAGTCGAGGTCGATCCCCAGTCCGCTGCCCTCGAGCAGATGCGCCAGGTCGGCGACCAGCCCGTCGGACACGTCGATCACGCCGCCCACTCCCGACAGGCGCGCCAATGCGCGCCCGGCCGCGATCCGCGGAGTCGGAAGCGAGCGGATCGTCCTTCCCTGGTGCTCGGCGCGCGCGAGGGCCAGGGCCTGCCCGCCCAGGGTCCCGGTGACGAACACGAGGTCCCCCTTCCGCACCCGGTGGCGCCGAAGCGCCCGTCCCCGCTCCACCGATCCGAGCACGGTGATGGCCATGGAGGTCTCCGACGCCGCGGCCAGGTTCCCGCCCACCAGCGGACAGGCGTGGCGCCCGGCCTCGTGCAGGATGCCGTCGACCAGCCCGCGTGCCGAGGCCAACGGCAGCGAGCCCGGCGCGGACAGGGCCGCCACGCAGGCGAGCGGCCGGGCACCCATGGCCGCCAGGTCCGACAGGTTCGCGACCAGCGCCCGGCGTCCCACACAGCGCGCGGACTGGGTCTGAAAGCGGAAGTGGACGCCTTCGACCAGCGCGTCCGTGCTGACCACGAGCTCACGCCCCGGCGGTAGCCGCAGCAACGCGGCGTCGTCCCCCGGCCCGAGGACCACCGAGGAGGTGCTGCCGGCGGCCGCGACGCGGCGCGTGATCAGCTCGATGAACCCGAACTCACCGACGTCGGACAGCGTCTTCACACCCCAACCCTACACTCCGGGAGGGGTCGAGCCACCGCCGGGGTCGGGGGGGACGAGGCGGTGGGACGGGCGCGGAAGCTCTAGCGATCCCGCTCGGAGAAGACCGCGGGCGCCAGACCCGGCTCGCGGAGCGGCTCGAGACGCCCGTCGAAGGGAGCAGAGCGCCATTCCGGCGGCCGTTCGAGTGCGACCGCGAGGATCTCGCGCATGTTCCGGACGGGCACGAACTCGAGGCGCTTCTTCAGCTCCCGGGGAATCTCCTCGACGTCGCGCATGCAGGTCTCGGGCACGATCACCGTCCCG
>JANQSB010000164.1 GCA_028284295.1 Myxococcota bacterium
GCCTCTCGTCCGGCTTCCGCTGCGCCGGGTCGCCGTCGAGCGGAACGAGACCATCGTGGTCGGCGAGCTTCGGATGCTGAGCCGCGACTGGCGGGCAGACGACCACACCCTGCGCCGCGCGGTCGGGGTCTTCTGCTGTCATCCCGAGTGGATCCGGGAGCTGGTGGGGCGGGGTGCCGATCCGAGGCAGAGGCAGCGTGCCGCGGGCCAGAACCTGCTGCACGCACTCGCCAGGCAGGCCCCCTACGCGGAACGGCAGGCGCAGGCGGCTCGCGTGCTGGTGAGGTCCGGGGCGGACGTCCGGGCTCCCGACGCGCGCGGGAAGTCGCCGCTGCACCTGGCCGTGGACGTCACCCTGCGTGATGCCAGCAAGCCTGGAACGCTCCGCGAGTCTCATCGCGAGTTCCTCGACGGCCTGCTCGAACTCGGGGCCGACCCGAATACGCGCGACGGGCGCGGCGAAACACCGCTGCACGCGGCGATCCCCTTCTTCCCCGGGATCGCCCAGCAGCTGCTGGCGCACGGCGCGGACCCCGCTCTCGAGAACGGGCGGGGCGAAAGTGCCATCGAGCATGCACTCTACTACCTGACCGAGCAGCGGAGCGTGCTGTCGGACACGCAGGAGCAGGCCCTCGACAATCTCGTGCAGGAGATGCGAGATGTCGCCTCGACGTGGTCGGCGAGGGCCGAGCAGCGACGCGCTCGCGAGCGCGAACTGGCGCGGCACGAGAACCAGCTCCGACTGCTGGAGGCCCACCCCCAGGCGAAGCAGGCCTACCTCGAAGCGAGGGAGCGAAGCGAGGCCCATGCCAGACTCATGGAGTCGCAGCGCAAGAAGATCGAGGCCCTTCGAAAGGCGAGAGCCGAACGGCGTCCAGCCGAGACCGGTCCGCAGACGAAGTGAAGCTCCCGAACAGGGAACCCGGCTTGGCTAGTTGGCGCTCGCGAGGACGACGCGTTCCGACGCCAGGACGACTACCGCAGGGGAGAAGAACTCTACGGAACGACCTTCGTTGTTGTCGGAACCCGGCAATCTCTCCTCGTGACCGCCAGGGTTGGCGGGTCAGGCTCGGCGCCGTCCCGCTCGGCAGGCCGCGATGCTCGCGAGCATCACGATACCTGTCTTCGCGGCCCCTGCCTCGGGGAGGTAGACCACGGCGAAGTCGGGAGTCGACACGGCGTCGGGTGCCAGGAAGCCACCGAAGACCAGGCCGTCGTCCCCGACGGTGCGCTCCGGATACGCGGGGGCTTCGAGTTGGAGGTTCTGCATCACGGTCGCCTCGCCGTCGATCGTGAGTGTTTGCCCCTGGAATGCCACCAGCCAGGTTCGTCCGTCGGCGCTGCTGAAGAACAGTCCGCGCGTGATCGTGGACTGGAGCCCCTCCCAGAACTCGGCGCTGAAGAACACGCCTCCACTGTTGTCGAGTTGCGGGCGATTGAAGGTGCCGAGGCCTAGCTCCATGAATTCCCATTGTGCACGCGGAGCGCCCGGCGTCTGCTCGGGCAGGTCCTCTGCGTTCTCGACCACCACTGGATCGTCCACCACTGCGATGACGTCCAGCTCGAGCTCGGGATCGGCGCGCCAGAGCGAGTTCCCCACCGGGCCGAAGCCGTCGATCTCGAGCTGCGCATAGAAGGCGAGATAGCCGCCATCGCCCGCGTTCAAGCTGTTGGCTGGGACCATGGAGGTGAAGCGTGCCCCGGCGACGTAGTTGGGGGCCGAGTCCCCTTCCCTGGCGACCAGCACGGCCTGGCCCGATTCGTCCGTCATGACGATCGCGTCGTCGAAGTCGTCGCTGTAGGCGTAGATGAGCCGTCCGCTCTCTTCGAGGAAGACCGTCGAGAATCCCGTCTGGGAGCCCGGCTCCACGCCGACCGGAAGGTCCTCGGGGCGCGCGCCGGAGGGAATGGAGAGCGTCCCGTCGGCGTGCGACACGTAGAGGCGGCTGTTGCCGCGCATCAGGAGGTCGCCGTTGCTCTTCAGGTCGATCAGCTCGAAGGATATGAACGTGTTGCCCCCCGGTCCACCCAGGTCCGTGGCCGGGAGCGGATCGCCACGACGATGGCGCAGGACGAGCTGACCGCTCTCGTCGGGACCGAACACGGCGCTGTTGTCGATGCCGACGCCTCCGAAGCTCGGGTCGAGATTCGCGTTAAATGCCGGGCCGAGTACATCGTCCACTAGAGGCGGAGCAGCCACCAGCGGGTTCGACGCACCCAGCTGGCCCAGGTAGCGCGCGCCGGCAGGAACGTCGGGTGGACTTCCCGGAGCAGGGGCGCCGACCCCCTCCCGCGCAACCAGCTCGAGTGGACCGTCCGGCGGCGCAAACCACATTCCGTCGTCGTTGCCCGAGTCCGTCGAGTCGCCGGTCGCCTTTCCGCGAACGCCATACGAGAAGGGTGTTCGAGGCGAGAGGCGAACCCCGTCGGCCGTGATGCCGAGATCGGCGCCAGGTACGCCGGGAGCCGCGAAGGAGCCGTACTCGACGGCGACTTCGAGCTCCTCGAGCGGGCTGAGAGGATCGATGGCCTGGGCCCAGATGGCCTCTACCGAGATGGGCAAGGGGAACCCGCTGAAGTCGAATGCCGTGGCATCGAACGCCAGGTAGGAGCCGACGATTCGCGGGCCGCGACCCAGGGCGCCCGTGGGGCTGAGCTCGAAGCCGGGAAACGCGGAGGGAGCCGGATCGCCCTGCCGGAACGAGACGAACCGGGGCGCCGCTGTGGGATCCTCGGGATCGAGATCGAAGCCCGAAGCCCCGCCTGCGACCACCGCGGAGCAGATCGCGAGCCCGAGCCCCGTCGAGAGTGCGCCACGCCTGCCTAACATCGAGAGCTCGTCCTCCACATCCGCAAGAGCCGCTGAAGAGATCCAGGTCGAGGCTGGCAGTTTGCCTCGCGCCCCAAACGCATTCAAGCAAAGAGCGGATGTCGGAACACGCGCGAGCAGATTCCGCACGGCTCATCCTTGGCAAGAGTCGGCGACCCGACAATACCGCCCCGGGGGACGTCGCCTTGGCGACCAGTCGACCGTCAATCACACGACAGGTGCAGTCCCCGTAGCAGCACGGCCGACCTTCGAAGTCGAGTCGCCATTCCGCCGATGCGGGTCTCGAAGGGCGACCGGCCATCCGGTGCGACGCCATGAGACCCGCGACTGCTACTCGAGGGGAGCAGTTGGCGGAAGCACCGCTAGAGATGACGCGAGAGATCGCATAGCGTTCAACAGATGCCGCCTCTCGTGCGAAGTGCAGTCTTCCGTCGGCTCGTGCTTGCGCTCCCCCTGGCGCTAGCCCTCATCGCGGGCCCTGACTCGGCGGACGCTCTATGCATGATCATCATCACGCAACCCCCCGAGCCCCCGCTCGAGATCCCCGACCCCTCCACGTTGCTGACCAGAGTTCACATCGACAATGGCCAGGACTGCTCGAGTCCCGACAACTGGCTGGCCGATGCCACCCACCAGGAGCACAACCTCGAGATTCGTAACTTCGGCTGCCGCCTCTATGCGGAGCCGTACGTCTGCCCGGCCTGGCGTGGACCAACAGACGTTTGTGTCACGACCGGCGCGGTCGTCGCCTACACGCAGCGAGTCGCCACGCAGCGGGTCTTCGAGTTCTGTGGCGTCCCGACCGGGCCCTTTGACGTGTCCGGGCGCGTCGGCGTCGGAGAGTCATCGACTCTCGAGATATCCGGTGGGCGCGTAGGGAGCGTCGTCGCGTCGCAGGCGAGCCTCGTTCGGGTTCGCGGCGGCACGGTCGAAGGGCTATGGGCCAGAGATTACGCGCAGCTCGAGATGTCCGGGGGCGAGACCCGAGTGGTCGGCGTCGAAGGGCAGGCAACCGCCTCGATCTCCGGGGGATCCGTCGAATCGAACCTGATCGCGCGTGACGAGGCGGTGATCACGGTCCTCGGGTCGACCTTCGCACTCGACGGGGTGCCTGTGTTCTCTGGGCCGATTGCCAGCGAGGGCGGTTCGCTATCCGGGTGGCTATCGGATGGGAGCCATCTCGAGGTCCGTGCCTGGGCGGGAAGCGACTGTGCGAACGCAAGCGCTGATGAAGAGGTCTGTGGCTCGGGAACGATCGTCCTGGTTCCGGAGCCCGACGCGTTGTCGCTCGCAGCGGCTGCGCTGGCCGTGTTGGCGCTACGGAGATGGAGGGAACTCCAGGAGCGGCCGATTCGCTCACCCACAAGCCGCGCGTGCTGAGCAGAGGTAGTTGTGCGATGGAGTCAGCGTCACGTCCGCAGCCCTGGTCCCAAGCGAGACCGTCGCGGGCCAGACAGCGGTGCCGCTGCCGCCCGGAGGGCAGCGATGGCCAGAACGGCAATGGCGGCGAGCGCTGGGGAGCTGGCTTCGGGGACTCGGATGGCGAGGGTCTGGTCGTGGCCTGCAGCGAGCGCACTGGCGACTCCGACCCCGCCGTTCAGCTCGGGCGGGACGATCAGTTGCCCCGCGAAGTCGTAGCCCCAGCAGATCACCGCGTCCGTTCCTTCCTGGATCGCGCAGGTGTGGTAGTGCCCGGCGGCGATCGCGCGAGCAGTCCCTTCCGTCCCATCCACGCTCGGCGGCGGCCTTATGCGCCGATCGTCCCAGCCCCAGCAGACGACGCCGCCCGTCTCTGCCTGGATCGCACAGGTGTGATCCGACCCGGCCGCGATCGCGGAGGCAGTTCCTTCCGTGCCATCGACGCTCGGCGGTGACTCGACGACCGCGCCGCGACTGACGGTCCAGCAGACGACTCCGCGGGTCTCTGCCTCGATCGCGCAGGCTCGCCAGTCGCCGACCGCGAGCGCGACTGCGCGTCCATTCGGCCCGCCGACGCTGGCTGGCGGGCTCCCCCCGGGCCAGCAGATCACCCTGCTCGTGCCGGCTTGGAGCGCGCAGATCTGTCCCCCCGCAGCGAGATCGCTGGCAGAGCCCAAGGTCCCATCGACTTCTGCCGGCGGCTCCGCCCCGGGCCAACAAACGACGGCGCCCGATCCCTCCTGTATCGCGCAGGCGTCCAGGTATCCCAGCGCAACAAGGCGCGCTGATCCAGTCGTCCCGTCAACGGAGGGCGGCGGATCGAAGTTGCTGCTCCCCCAGCAGAAGACCTTCCCCGAGCCCGCCTGAACCGCACAGCTGTCGCTCAGGCGCGCCGCGATCGACGTTGCCTGGCCGAGGCGACCATCGACTTCCGGTGGTGGAACAGCCCTTCCGTCCTGGCCGAATCCCCAGCAGAAGATCCGGCGCGTGCCGCGCTGCATGGCGCAACTGTCCGAGGGACCGACGAAGAGCGCTTCTGCAACCCCTTCCCTGCCATCGACTTCCGGCGGCAACTCGTGGTGGAGGCTTCCCCAACAGATCACATCCCCTGTCTCGGCCTGGATTGCGCAGCTCCGGTACGTGTCGACCCCGATCGAAGAAGCCGTGCCCGCCGATCCATCCACCTCGGGAGGCGGTGTCGATTCGCCGCGATCGTTCGTGCCCCAGCAAACGACCTTGCCGGTCGTCGCCTGGATGGCGCAAGCATGCGTGCTCCAGACGGCAATCGCGGTGGCCTCGCCTTCAGAACCGTTCACAGCTGCGGGAGGGTCAGGGAGATAGCCCCAGCATGCCACGGCGCCGTTCTCGGCCTGGATCGCGCAAGCGGAGCCGACACCCACTTGGATCGCCAGTGCAGTACCTTCGACCCCGTTTAGCGAGTCGGGTGGAGTGAGCAGTGGATGCGGAGGTGGCGGGCAGCTGCTGCAACAGTTCAGACACAGGCCAGCTCCAGCCCCAGCACCGGGCACGCCCACACCCTCCCAGCACACGACCTTGCCGGTCTCAGCTTGGATCGCGCAGGCGTGGTCGACCCCGGCCGCGATAGCGATCGCGGTGCCATCAACGCCGTTGACCGCGTCATGGCCTGTACCCACGCCACCGCGGCCGTCCCAGCAGATCACGACACCGGTTTCCGCCTGCACCGCGCAGCTGAACTCCTGGCCCGTTGCTATGTCACTCGCCCGGAGCGCGTGTCCGTCGACAACCGGCACGGAAGGATCGAAGTACTCGAAGATCGACCAACATACGACGGTGCCTGTCTCTGCCTGGATCGCGCAGTTGTGGCTCTCGTTCATCGATATCTTCGAGGCCGTTCCACCGCGACCATCGATGGATGCAGGGGCGCGCCCTCCTCCCCAACCAACCACTGGTCCCTCAGCGAAGGCACTGGCAGCGGGCAGCCAGAGTGTGAGCTGCATCCAACAGATCGCTATCCGGCGAAGCCCATCCGCAGCCATGAGACGATGCTAATGCACCAAACGCCGCGCGAACTCCCGCTTGGATCGCATACGAACACGTGGGATCCACAGACGGATGCATCTCGCACAGCTCGGCGCTCACGTCCCGGCGACCCGCGGGGCGCTGCCGGCGCGTGCTCACGGTCCCCCGCAGGTCGCCTAGTCGTCCGCCCGCGCCTGCGCTTCTGCCACAACCAGGCCGCAGTTGCCACTCCCAGTGCACGGAGCGCGCTGGAGGCCCGTGCCCTTGCGATCGCCCGATCGCGATCCGGGTCGACCGCGCGAAGTCGCAGCTGCACTCCGCGCTCGACACCTAGTCCTGGCAACGCGGCGCTTCGAAGGGACAGCCGCTTGTTGGGGCTGAGCAGCTGAACTCGTCGCCCGGCGCCCGAGGCCCAAACCGACTCGATTCTCTTCTTGCCAGCTTCGACTTCGATCGCGTTCGTCGTTGGGTCGAGACCCGCGCCAAATGGCAGGACGCAAGAGAGATCCTCAGCGACAAGCACTCGTCCGTTGAGGCGATAGTTGCCAGGAGCCAGCTTGAGAGATCTGCTCACTGAGGAAAGCTCCGTCCCGGAGAACTTCGCTGAATGTCACACCCGAGGCCCCGCTGCACAAGTGCGTGTCTGCCAGGTGTCTCCTCGCCGCTCGAGCGCTCGCTGTGGCGCTCGCGAGCGCTCGCACCCCCCATTCGGGGCACGCACGGTTCGATGCGTGCTCGACCCCTCGACTCGGTGTCGAGGTGGCTACACACTCACGCGTTGTCTCACCCGGAGCTATTCGGAGAGATTGGGTTCATTCACAGTGAGGTTCGACGACCAAGCATGCGGTGCGGCTTCCGTTCGTACGGGACGACCGCAGGAGACGAGCTTCGAATCTAGAGGGAAGGGGTGGCTCATGGCCCGAGGATACCAGAGAAGGACTGGAGCAGTTGGGAGGTTCGTGCTTGGCCTGACCTCAGTCATTGCACTCGGGGCTTGCGTGAACCTCAACGAGGGGTGGGTCGACTATCGAAAGGCAGAGCCCAGGCCGCCGGCCCCCGACGGAGCAGGAGCATCGCCCTACGCCGGCTTTGGGGCAGCCCACTTCCAAGACACAGACAGGCCGAGCGAACTGATCGAAGAGGGTGACTCGCTCGTCGTGCGCCTCCTGCACGCTCACATCTGCGACTTCGCGGAGAGCGGTGACTGGTTCAAGGCGTCGCCGCGAGGAGCGTGCAACAACGGCGCGGCCGCGTCATTCTGGGATCGTCGGGCAAGCCGAGGCGAGATCGCAGTTCTCGCCAACGCCAACGAACGCAGCAACGGTGCGGGCCTGCGTTTCGACCAGGCCGAGGCCCGCGAGACAGCCCGGCTTGTCTTCTACAGCGCAGACGTTCGCGAGTACGGTCACATCCTGAACTTCAAGAACATGCCGATCTACGGCCCAAGGACCTATGGAGGAGCCCCGTTCTTTCTGGACTTCCACATTCTCGAGCTGGACAACGAAGAGGCAGAAGCGACGCGAGCCATGCTCTCGACACTTGCCGGAATCGGCGGCTCGGCCTATCCGCCTGCAGCTCCTGCGATCCAGATCCTCAATAGCCTGGGAAACGCACTGCTGAGTGGAGAACAGGACGATGTAGAGGCTCGGCACACCGTCGAGTTCGACTCGCCGCGCGTAGAGAAGGGCCAGGACCCGCATCGGGTCGCGCTCCGAACAGGCGTCTACGGCTTCGTTCGACAGGAGGTCCGGAACGATGACTTCGACTGGAACTCGGTGTGCCTCAACTACGAGACGATGCAACTCCACCGACGGGATGACGGTGAGTGCAGCAACGCGATCTTCCGGGATCGCACCTGGTGGACCTTGCGCATCGGAACGGGCGAAAGCCCGACAGAACAAGATGCGGGTCAGATCTTCGGTGAGTTCACGAAGAGCCACGGGGACGTCAGCGCAAGCACGATCCTGAGCACTGCGCAGGCGCTCGGCGACGTGAAGGAACAGCTCGAGTTCCTCCGGCAGATCTCGCAGGTTCGCGAGCAGTCAGAGCGCCTCTCTGATGATGCTGCGAAGGCAGCGGCTGGCAGGCTGATCACTAGAATCGTGTGCGACGAGGTACGAGGCCGGGTGGACGACGAGGACAAGCGCGATGATCGACTCGTTCGGCTCGTTCGCCCCGCAGCCCGCGCGCGTCCAGCCCTCGCAGCCCTCTCGACGGCGGAGGTGCGGGCTGCGTGCGAAGGAGACAACTCTCAGGCCGTGTCCAGGCTGCATCTCGACTGAGGGATTCCGCACTGCCTCGCCAACCCTCTTCGGAGGCACGGCACATGCATCGACTCACCACCCTGCTGACCGCCGTCTCCCTGTGCATGAGCTGTGCGTCGGAGCCAAGATCGCTCGGGCGGGTGCAGCGAGGTGGTGCGACGCCTCGCGCGATCGGGGGAAGCGGTGGCCCCCTAGAGTGCAGCTCTGGCCGCTTCATCGATAGCATCGTGCACGGTGCCGGCTCGGGTCGAGGCCTCGGCAGCCAGTTCATGGGTCCGTGCGTCCAGCACGACTACTGCTACCGACATGGCGCAGCGACGTACGGCCACTCCCGCGCGCGATGTGACGAGGACTTGCTTGCCCAGATCAACAGCCTCTGCCCACTGGTTAACCTGAATCAGCCCTTCTGGCAGGCCTGGTGTCGGTTCCGAGCCGGCCTCACCTACCTCGGCGTTCGCGTCGGGGGATGCTTCAGCTATAGGGATGCAGCCGAGGGAACCTACTTCGAATACGACTTCGGCCCGGTCGGACTTCCAGGCGCTGTCCCAACGCAGATTGTCGCAGCCCACGTCAGCACCGAGAAGGGCGCTTCAGTCCTGCGGTTGAAGGCGAGTCGTGATGACACGATCGAGATCGAGCGCCTGATCCTCAGCGATGGCTATTGGCAGCCCGCGGAGACACGCTCGACGGGCCTGAGTGCGTCGCTTCTGCGCCATCCTATCGAAACACTCACGCCGAGTGACGACATGGGCTCGCTTCTCCTTTTCAACCAGGTCGCCGACAACAACTTCAGGGTACAGGCCTACCGACTGGACGCTGGCCTCGTGCTCTCGCCGACCCCTGTCCCCGCGAGTCGGCTCTCCCCGCGCTACAGCCTCCCCCCGGCCGTGGTTGCCGGGGAGGAACCCTCCATCGGCTACGTGACACGAGCTCAAGAGTACCGGTTCCCGAACGGACGCGTTGAGGCTTCCTACATCGAGGTCGACCTGAAGGCGCTCGTGGACGACAGCGAGTTCTATCGCCCGCTGCGTGTCGTGGCGAACACGGCTGGGACCCACGTCGAGAAGTACAAGAAGTTCCAATTCGCACCCCTGTGGGCGGACTTCGACGGCGACGGTGCGCCCGAGCCGCTGTTTCACTTCAGAAAGAGATGCCGTTCTCCAGGCGCGTGCAAGAACGACGAGCACCTGTTCTTCTGGCGGGTTGTCCGGTCCTGCTCATCTTGCATCGATGCGGTCGAGATTGAGATCGACTTCCCCTCGGAGCGAGAGCCGCTCTTCGCAGCTCAGATCGACGGGGACCCGGAGTTCGAGATCGTGAGCGTTTGCAGCGGTGGCGAAACCTGGTGCGAGGAAGGGGAGGAGGGTGAGCTCGTCATTGGCAGCTTGCACCTTCGATCCGAGCATCCCCTCTACTCTTTCGAGGAAATCGTCTCCCACCGTGTCTCAGCCAGGAGGGACAGGACCGAGCGAGCGGAGTACCTTGATCGCCCCTATCTCGTATCGGACCTCGATCGCGACGGAAGATCCGATCTTCTCTTCCTGCACTGCTCGATCAAGGCGGAAACGGCAAGGCTGAATCTGCTGACGCTCTCCCCGAGGGCAGATGGCACATGGGACGAGGCCGAACGCGGCTTCACCGTTCCTCCTGCCGCCTGTAGTGGACGGAACCGACCCCTTCTGGCCGATGTCGACGGAGACGGTCGGGAGGACCTGACCCTGGCTTCCGAGTCCGACCTGTGGACTCTTCGCTACGCCCCCGGTGGGTGGGCGGAGGGCTGGACATCGAAACGAACCCGCGAGACTGGCACCTTCCGACACCGCTCGCCCGGATCCTGATTGGCGACGAGGGGGAGCGATGCAAGAGCACGATGCTGAGGATCTCAGGTAGAGCGTTTGATCGGCTAGCCCGTCTGATAGCCGCTGTACTGCTTTGCAGTCTCCTGGGCTGTGCCGGGACCGGTGCGGTCGGACGACCCGTACGAGGGCTGTCACCGATCTCGGCGGGCCAAACCATGCGCGTCCTTGTGGTTCACGGAATCGGCTGCTCCCGCCCAGGCTACTCGAGTGGCCTGCAAGACTCGATCGCGGCGCGGCTGGGCTTCTCCTCCGATCCTGTCGCGATGCTCTGGCGGCTTCCCGGAAGAGAGGACACGATTCCCGAGACTTCCTGGACGCGACCGGAAGACACCTCGTGCCAGGTGCCCGAAGAGACCGCTGCTCTTCTGGTGCGAAGCTACGAGCAGCGGGGTCGGCTGCTCGAGTTCTTCGAGCTCACGTGGTCCCCGATTGCGTATCGCTTCAAGTCGGACGCGATCGGGTGGGATCTCGCGAAGACACCGAGCCACGCGAACCGATTGGTCAAGGACTCCCTGATCTTTCGCTTCGCCGACACCATCGCCTATACGGGACGAGGCCGTCAGGATGTCCAAGCAGCGGTCCTCGAAGTGCTGTGCCGGATGTGGCAACCGCGCACCATGCGCACTGCGGCAGGGCCCTGTAGCTTCGATGGGGCAGCAGAGTCCGTCTGGCACGAGCACATCGCGGCTAGCGAGTACGCGATGATCGGACACAGCCTGGGAAGCCGAATCGTCTTCGACACACTCCGCAGCATCGGATGGGACCCCGCCGGGCAGATGGTCCGCTCCGAGTTTCCGGAACTCCGTCACGCGGAGCTTGCTCGGCTTCGGGCGCGACGCTCGCTGGTGCCTTCGATGCTCCAGCGCTTGCGGGGAGCCTACTTGCTGTCGAGTCAGTTGCCCCTGCTGGAGCTTGCAGAGATCCCGGTTTCTGAACCTCCCTCCGTCGAGGCGGCACTCCGCGAGAAGGCGGAGCTGACCGTTGCACTCGAACGGATCATCCAGGCAGTCGATGAATCGCCCGGAGAAGTCGAGCTCCACGGTCTACCGGCCGCTCAAGCAGCTTTCGAGGCTGGCATCGAGTCCATCGAGCAGATCCTCTACGCCTTCGACGACGAGATGCAGCGGGAGGATGCGATCCGAGAGGAGAGCCGCTTGGACGCCGAGATCGAGCGCCTCAGCCTCGAGCTGGAACGCCACCGGGAGAACTTCCAAGCGGCGACCGACTCGCGAGACGCGGCTCAAGCCGTTGCGATAGAAGCTGCGAGACGTGCAGATGATGCAGCCGACGCGCTCGCCCGTTCCGAGGAAAGGGAGCGGCTCGCTCGGGAGCGTCTGAGCGACGCCAAGCTCGAGCTCTCGGTCTCGGAACGGAGCTCGGACCAGCTCGTATCGGACCGTGGAAAGATCGAGGAAGAGCGCCAACGTCAGAACCGGTCGGTTCTGGAAGCTCGAGGTCAGGTCACCGAAGCGGAGAGAGAGGTCGAATCGGCGCGCCGGGAACTCGTCGCTGCAGAGCAGCGCGCGCGCGCGGCGCGCAGCAAGCTGAACGCAGCGATCCGTGAGCAAGAGAGCGCCGACGAAGATCTCGAACGCGAACTCGAGAAGGAAGGAGCTCCGGAGGACGACGAGAAGCGCCTGACCTTCCTCGGCGAGCTGCTGAACATGGCGGTTCAGCGATTCAAGGACTTGTACGCACGGGTCGAGCGGGCGAATGACACCGTTCGAGAGAGCGAAGCGAACGTCGATGCACGCGACCGCGAGGTCGAGGAGGCAGCGGCCGAGGTCCAGCGGCGTCGCCAGCTTCTGGAGGCGGAGCGAGCTGCCCGAGAGCAGCTGGAGGCAGAGCTGCGGAGCCTCGATCGCGAGCTGGCCGCGATCGACCGGGAGCTCCAGATCCGACAGGCCGGCGTCTCGGCGGGAGAAGACGAGGTCGACGACAGTCGCAGGCGGGTCGCTCAGGCGCAGAGTGAGTTCGATCGGGAGAGTTCGGCACGCGCGACGGCCGAGGACGCCTACAAGGCTGCTGTATCCCAGGCCGGTAAGACCTACCGAGCGCGCATTCGAACGGAGCACGAGCGAGCAGATGCGATGCTCCGACGAAAGGCGCAGAGGGTTCTGCGGCTGGAAGCCGAGATCCGAATCGCGGCTTCGCCTTCGCTCGGGCTCAGAGGTTTCAATCTACTGCTCGAACTCGCGGAGAGGCAACGAACCCTGAGGCGCTTGCGGGCACTCGCTGAAGATCCCGGCGCAGACCCTGCGAGTGAGATCAAGCAGATCCGCCTGGAGTACGAGGAGCGCCGTCTCCCAATCGTCGCGATTCACGATCCGAACGATTTCCTGACGTACTACATCCCCGAGGCCTTCGCACTGGAGCACCCGCGTCTGGATGTCGCGAATGCGGTCACACGAAACGTGATGAATTGGTACCTCCTTGCAGACCCACTCCAGGTTCATACGAAGTATTTCGAGAACGACTGGGTGATCCAGCTACTCGCGTGCGGAGCAGGCTCGACGGGGGATATAGAGCAGGCGTGTCATGCGCTCAGCGTCGATCCCGAGAACCGGCTATTGCGACCCCTCCGGGAGATCGATGCCGAGTTGGCCACTACCGAGCGAGACGAGGGGAGAGAGCGCTAGCGCCGGCCAGGTCGGAGGCTCAGAGGGCTTCGACCGAAGTGGGCTCTGGAGCTACGAACCCTCCAGCGGGAATGCAGTAGTAGGGGTGCAGCTACCGGCGAACTGTCCCGCCAAGGCCCCGCGGACTCGCGGAGATTTCTCAGGCTACGCCGGCCTCGGACCAAGAGTCTCTGCACCCACAGACTAGATGGCGGAGAGAGTGGGATTCGAACCCACGGTACGTTGCCGTACACACGCTTTCCAAGCGTGCGCCTTAAGCCACTCGGCCATCTCTCCGGGATCTGTCTTGCGGGGACTTCGGGTCTCCGTCGCGAAGCCGCGACTGGCGGAGACGGCCCTGAGCCCAGCCACTCGCCGACCTTGCCGGCGAATGGCGGAGAGGGAGGGATTCGAACCCTCGACAGGGTATTAGCCTGTACACCCTTAGCAGGGGCGCGCTTTCAGCCACTCAGCCACCTCTCCGCGCGGGGGCGAACGTTAGCGCGTGTGGGGTCGAATCGAGGAAACGCTCGCGAAATCGGGTGGATGCGGCGGGGCGAACAGGCGCTCCCCGAGGGAGCGGCGGTCCCGGCCTTCGGGTAGATTGGCGGACCGTCTGCCGGAGCGGTTCCGGTGTGGCGCGACGAGCCCCCCACCCGCGCGAGCCCCCCTTTGAGCGACGTCCGCTTCGACCCCGAAGAGCTGATCGAGGAAGCCCGCAAGGCGACGGGCCTCGACGACTTCGGGCCGGAGTCGTTCCGCGAAGGGCTCGCCGCTCTGGTGGCCACCTACGATACGGGCGGCTTCAACGAGCGCGGTCGCAAGCGCAACCGGCGGCGCCTGGTGGACCTGCTCTCGACGCGGCTGCGGGTGCAGGACGCCTGGAATCGACATCCGGAAGTCCTCGAGCGACCGGTCCCGAAGCCCATGGTGCTGACGGGGCTGCCGCGCTCCGGCACCTCCGCGCTCTTCAACCTGCTGGCCTGCGACCCGGCGGCGCGGCCGCTGCTCTTGTGGGAGTCGATGTTCCCGGACCCGCTGCCCGGCTTCGAGCCCGGTGCGGCTGCGGGAAGCTCGGACCCGCGGCGCGACGCCATCGAGGCGCACTTCGCACAGGCGCGCGAGAAGAACCCGGAGTTCACGAAGATCCACTACGCGTCGGCGGACACCCCCGAAGAGTGCGTGCTGGTGCACGCGCTCGCTTTCCACGGCGTGCAGATGGGCGTCGAGATCATGGCCGAGCCCTACGGGTCGTGGTTCCGCGCGCAGGACCTCTCGGGTCTCTACGCCTACTACAAACAGCTGCTGCAGCTGCTCGACTGGCAGCGCCCGGGCCAGCGCTGGCTCCTGAAGGCGCCCGCCCACATGTGGGCCGTCGACCGCCTGATCGAGACCTTCCCGGACGTCAGCGTCGTGTGGACCCACCGCGACCCGCTGGCCTGCACGGCTTCGATCTGCAGCATGACCTGGACCATGATGGAGCCGGTGACGGGCATCTCGAAGCAGGCCCTCGGCCCGGTGTGCATGGACTTCTACGCCGCCTCGCTGGAACGCGGGCTCGCGCTCCGCGACGCCCAGGACCCGCAGCGCTTCGTGGACGTCTCCCACGACGACTTCGTGGACGACTCGATGGGCACGGTGGCGCGCGTCTACGAGCACTTCGGCATGCCGCTCGGCGAAGACGCGCGCGCGGCCTTCGAGGCCCACGTCGCCGCCAACCCGAAGGGCAAGCACGGCCAGCACGAGTACTCGCTCGAGGAATACGGCCTCGATCCCGATGCCGTCCGCGAGCGCTTCGCCCCCTACACCCATCGCTTCGACATCGAGACCGACTGAACTGGCCGGGAACCCGGCCAAGACACGCGAGAACCCGACATGAGCGAACCCACCCACGAAGACGGATCCCTCTCCCGAACCCCCGAGACGCAGGCCTGGAACGAGTTCTGCGACCTGCTCAAGAAGGCGGGCGACGTCATCCTGCGCGAAGACCTCGAGACCAGCGACTTCGACCGGGCCGAAGGTCTGCGATACCTGTCGCGGCTCCTGCGCGCCGGACTGCACTCGTTCTGCGAGAACCCCGGCAAGTCCCACCCGCGCTTCCGGACCATGCCCGACGAGGTCAAGATGGGCCTCGACAACCCCGACAACTACTACGTCGGGGCGCCCGTCGACCCGCGATACGACTACCGCATTCGCGGGCGCCGCGGGACCATCCACTACATGAGCTTCGCGGCCCAGAGCCAGAACTTCGCGGCGCGCGAGAAGATCGCCGGCGGCGCCGGGCACCTGGAAGACAGCGAGCTGAAGATGGCGCCGGATGGCAGCTTCGAGATCATCGCCAGCCAGAAGGAGCAGCCCGGCAACTGGCTGCGCATGCACGAGACCACCAGCCAGATCCTGCTGCGGCAGACCTTTCTCGACCGCCTCTCCGAGAAGCCCGTGGAGGTCTCGATCGAGTGCATCGGCGTCGACACGCCGCCGCCGCCGCTGGACCCCTCCCGGGTTCGGGGCATGCTGATGGGCAGCGCGATGTACGCCATGGGCTGCGCGCAGTGGTTCGCGGACTGGGTGGTCGAGTTCAAGGACAAGGCGCCCGTCAACGCCTTCCACCTGCCCGACGAAGAGCAACACCGCCTGGTCGGCGGCGACCCCAACATCCGGCTGTGGCTCGGCCAGTGGCGGCTCGGACCCGACGAGGCGCTGGTCATCGAGGCGACGCCCCCGAAGTGCGACTACTGGAACTTCCAGCTCGGCAACATCTGGGCCGAGTCACTCGACTTCCAGAACCGCCGCGTCCACACCAACAGCCACACCACGAAGTACGAGGACGACGGTTCCTTCCGGCTCGTGGTCGCCCACGACGACCCCGGCCACCCCAACTGGATGGACACGGCGGGCCACGACCACGGCATCATGGGCGTGCGCTGGGTCCGGGCCGATTCCCTGCCCGAGCCGACCTGCCGGGTCGTCAAGCAATCGGAGCTCTGAGCACCGCGGCGAGCCCCGGGGCGGACCCGGTCCGCCGCTAGACAGGCTAGAGAAGCCGATCGACGGTGCCGGTCTCGTCGATCCAGAGACCGATCGTCTCGGCGCCGGACGCCCAGGCGTCGAGGGTCTCGACCGCCTCGCACAGGTCGGTCAGCTGCTCGTCGGGCGAGCCGGGACAGTGGCGGCAGTGGGCCTGGGCCACGACGGCCACGACGCTCGCGCCATGAGGCCGCAGGGACTGATCGAGATGCGCGCGCACCGCGGAGCGCGCCGAGGGCTCTCCCCGATCCGTGAGCGACGCGAGCGAGAGCTCGAAGTGGACCGAGAGCGACTCGATGCCGAAGCCGCGACGCAGCCAGGAGTCCGCCGCATCCACGGCTTCGCCGTGCACGCACCCGACGACCGCGGCCCAGTCGGCCTCCTTCGCGGGCCCTTCGTAGACGACGACCGACTCGGCCGTGCTCACGTCGCCATCCTCCCGGTGCCGGCTTGCAGGGCTCTCGACCGGTGGAGCGCATGGGCTCCCCGGCTCGCCCGGGGGCTTCCCAGCCGGTGCTCCAACCGCCAGGCCGCCAGGTGGGCCGCGGCCTCGAAGTCCTCGGCCACGCCCTCGATGACGATCGTCTCGCCTTCCCGCCACCGGACCCGGATCCGACAGACGCTGCGGTCTTCGTTTCCGGTCCCGCGCGCCTTGCCGAAGCTGACCCGGGTCTGGTCGATGGCAGGCGCGTGGCGGCCGAGCGCGAGACGGAGCTTGCGCTCGATGGCCGCTCTCGCTTCGCCGGGAAGATCCATCCGCGGCGCGTGGATTCGAAACTGCATGCCCGCCCCTCTGCGACATCGGCACCCTAGTCCGTCGACCGATATATCCACAAATAGGAAATGTGTGCTTGAATCTTCGAGAATCCCGAACGAGGCCGAATCGTGGAGTGGCTCAACTATCACCACCTGCTCTACTTCTACACCGTCGCGCGGGAAGGAAGCGTCACTCGGGCCTCCGAGGTGTTGCACCTGGCCCAGCCGACCCTGAGCGGGCAGATCCGAAAGCTCGAGGAGTCACTCGAAGAGAAGCTCTTCGTCCGGAAGGGACGCAACCTCGCGCTCACGGACGTGGGCCAGCTCGTCTACCGCTACGCGGACGAGATCTTCTCGCTCGGCCGCGAGATGCAGGACGCCCTGCGCGGCCGTCCCACCAGCCGACCCGCGAAGCTCCTCGTCGGAATCTCCGATGCGGTGCCGAAGCTGGTCTGTCACCGGCTGCTGGCCACCGCGCTCGATCTCGAAGACCCGGTCGAGCTCGTGCTGCACGAAGGCAAGACCCCGGACCTGCTCGCACGGCGAGCGAAGCG
>JANQSB010000166.1 GCA_028284295.1 Myxococcota bacterium
GGGGGAGGCCGGGATCGCCGGGGGTCCCTCCGGCGACCTCTACATCGTCATCAACGTCCGGCCCCACCCGCTCTTCGAGCGCGACGGGCGCGATCTGCACTGTGAGGTCCCCGTCGCCTTCGTGCTCGCGGCGCTGGGCGGGGAGGTCGAAGCCCCGAGTCTCGAGGGACGGGTGACGGTGCAGGTTCCCGAAGGCACCCAGTCCGGGCGCATCCTGCGCCTGCGCGGCAAGGGGCTGCCGCCCCTGCAGCCCCGCCTCGACCCCGGTCAGCTCGAGCGCATGCGTGGCGACATCTACGTCCGGATCTTCGTGGAGGTGCCCACGCAGCTCACCGACCGCCAACGGGAGCTCCTGGAAGAGTTCGCGGAGGAGAGCGGTACCGAGGTCTCTCCCGCGGCCAAGGGCTTCGTCGACAAGCTACGGGACCTCTTCGGATGACGTGGAACGCGCATGCGACCCGCCTCGGCGCTCTCGCCGGGGCCTTCCTCTTCCTCGCCTGTGTGACTCCCCAGGCGACCCTGGAGGAGCAGCAGGCCTTCGACGAGGCCGTGTCCGTGCTGCCGGACAACCCCGAAGAGGCGGCGCTGCGCCTCGAGGACTTCCTGCGCGTCCACCGCAAGAGCCCGCTGGCCGAGGAGGCCGCGCACACCCGCGCCCAGATCGCGCTGGATGCCGGGGACCGCGCCCGCGCGGCCTTCTGGCTCGGGTGGCTGGTCCGGAACCATCCGCGGGGCGAGCGCAGCGACGGGGCCCGGATCCAGCTCGCACAGCTGCAGCTCCAGTCCGGGGACGTGGAGATGGCCCGCAAGGTGCTGCGGGATCTGCGCATCCGCAGGCTGTCGCCCGAAGAGCAGCGGCGCGCCTTCCGGCTGCGCGCCGAGGTGGCGGAGGACCGTGCGGAGCGGGTGGGCTGGCTGGCCGCAGCGCGGGAGACCGCCCGGGAATCGGGCGTCAGCGACGAGGCGCTCGAGCTGATCGACGCCGAGATCCTCGCGGCGGTGGATGCGCTCAGCATGCCCGAGCTGCGTCGCGCCTGGGAGATCCTCGACGGTCGGCCGCCGGCGGGCCGCGTGGCCCTGCGGCTCGCGCAGGAGAGCATGGACCTCGGCGAGTACCCGGAAGCCGAGC
This sequence comes from Myxococcota bacterium, assembly GCA_028284295.1. Classification (GTDB taxonomy): domain Bacteria; phylum Myxococcota_A; class UBA9160; order UBA9160; family UBA4427; genus JAJDAN01. The sequence continues at coordinate 1,130 of JANQSB010000166.1, forward strand.
AGGATCTCCGGGTCGCGGCGGGCCTGCCGCTGGGCGAGGCGGATCGCAAGCTCCTCGAAGAGCTCTCGCTGCGGATGGAGCTCTACGAGCAGGGACGCGGCGTCGACGAGCTGCTGCCGAGCTTCGCCGAGGTGGCGGCGCTTCCGATGCCGGAGACGAAGGCGACGGGGACCATCGGCGTGGTCCTGCCCCTGACCGGTCCTTTCGCGAGCTACGGAGAGGCGAGCCTGCGGGGTGTGCTGCTGGCGGCCCGGGTCTTCGGTGCACCCCCGGACGAGCCCGACACGGACTCCGCCGGCCCGGGCGCGGGGCCCGCGCCCGGCGTGCGGGTCGTGGTCCGGAACAGCGACGGTGACCCCTCCCAGGCCGCCAACGCCGTGCGCGAGCTGGCGGAGATCGACGACCTGATCGCCATCGTCGGCCCCCTCCGCTCGGGCAGCAGCGAGGCGGCGGCCCGGGTGGCCGAGGAGGAGGGCGTCCCCCTGGTCGCCCTGACGACGCGCGAGTCGGTGCCGCAGGACCGCCCCTTCGTCTTCCGTCTGCGGACCACGCCCGAGGACGAGCTCCGCTACCTGGTCGACCACGCCTTCGAGAAGCTCGACGCGCGGCGGTTCGCGGTCCTCTACCCCGAAGACGCCTACGGGCGGGGCATGCGCGACCATTTCTGGCGCATGGTGGGCGAGCGGGGCGGCTGGATGGTGGCAGCCAGCCCCTACGATCCGGACTCGACGGACTTCGGCGACGCCATCCGCAACATGATCGGTTATGCGCTCCTCACGCCCCGCGAGAGCCGCGCCCTGGCCGAGCGGGACCGCTTCGTTCGTCGCGGGCGGCGGCTGCGGCCGCCCGAGAACGCCGCGCTGGCGCGCGAGATCGCCGAGGACATGATCGGGCCCGAGGGCGTCAAGCTGCCGCCCATCGTCGACTTCGACGCATTGTTCATCCCCGACGACTACGAGCGCCTGAAGGGACTCCTGCCGCAGCTCGCCTTCAACGAGCTGACCGGCGTGCAGCTGCTCGGTGCGGGCGACTGGAACCATCCGGAGCTGATCGACATCGCGCAGGAGCACGTCTCCGGGGCCATCATCTCGGCGGTCTTCGATCCCGACAGTCGCTTCGATTTCGTCGAGGCGTTCGTTCGCGACTATCGATCCGCGTTCGATGCTTCCCCCGATGCGTTTTCCGCCCACGCCTACGACGCAGCCAACATCGTACTCGTGCAACTCGCGCGCGGTTTCGCGACCCGGGATGCGGTTCGCGAAGGCATCCTGCGCACCCAGGCCTATCCCGGCGCATCGGGTGTGACCAGTCTGCGTCCCGACGGGAACGCGAAGAAGCGGCCCTTCCTGCTGCAGGTCCGCGGTCGCAAGGTCGTTCCGCTCGACTGAACGACGATGCGCAGCGCGGTCCCGAGAAGTGTGATCTCGGGTCACGGAAGCGCAGCGCTGCAAGGCGAGACGTTCGACCCGGCGAAGACCCTTCGTCTCAAGTCACTTCCGCGCCGCGACGAAACGGTCATTGATGAACGCATCTCCCCCCGACCTCGCCTTGCCGCAGGAAATGCCGGTCCTCCCCTTGCGGGAGCTCGTGGTGTTTCCGTACATGACGCTGCCGCTCTTCGTCGCGCGCGGACCTTCGGTCGCCGCGGTCGAGGATGCACTGGCCGCCGAGCGCGTGATCCTGCTCGTGGCGCAGCGCGACGCGGAGACCCGGGACCCGGAGCCCGACGACCTCTATCGGGTCGGCACCGCCGCGCTGATCCTGCGCAGCATGCGCATGTCGGACGGGCGCCTCAAGGTCCTCTTCCAGGGACTGGGTCGGGTGCGCATCGACTCCTTCATCGATTCCGAGGTGAACCTCTGGGCGAGCGCCACGCCGCTCGAGTGCGACAGCGAGCTGGACTGGTCGGTGGAAGGCGAGGCCCTGACCCGAGCCGTCCGCGGCCGGGTCGAAGAGCTGCTGCCGCTCAAGAACCTGCCGCCCGAGGTGCTCTCGGTCATCAGCCACGTCGACAAGCCGGGCCGGCTCGCCGACCTGGTCGCTTCGAACCTGAGGCTGCGCCTCTCGGAGGCCCAGGAGATTCTCGAGGTCCAGGACAGCCTGGTGCGGCTGCGCCGGGTGGACTCGCTGCTCCGGCGCGAGCTCGACGTCACCAGCATGCAGGCCGAGATCCAGTGCCAGGCCAAGGAGGAGATGTCCCGCGGGCAGCGCGAGGCCTTCCTGCGCGAGCAGCTGCGGGCGATCCAGGGCGAGCTGGGTGAGGTCGACCCGCGGGCCGACGAGCTGGACGAGTACCGGCTGAAGATCGACGACGCCTGTCTCCCGGACGACTGCCGCGAGGAGGCGCTGCGCCAGCTGCGTCGCCTCGACCGCATGCACCCCGACGGCCCCGAGGCCCAGGTGGTCCGCAACTACCTCGACTGGATGGTGGAGCTGCCGTGGAAGCGGAGCTCGCCGGACCGCCTGGACCTGCCGAACGCGCGCTCGATCCTCGACGAGGACCACGCGCACCTCGACGGCGTGAAGGAGCGGATCCTCGAGTTCCTCGGCGTGCGCAAGCTGCGGGAGGATTCTCGCGGTCCGATCCTCTGCTTCGCGGGTCCGCCCGGGGTCGGCAAGACCTCGCTGGGTCGCTCGATCGCGCGCTCGATGGGGCGCGAGTTCGTGCGCATCTCGCTAGGCGGCGTGCGGGACGAAGCCGAGATTCGCGGGCACCGCCGCACCTACGTGGGCGCCATGCCGGGACGCATCGTCCAGGCCCTCAAGCAGGCCGGCACCAACAACCCGGTCTTCATGCTGGACGAGATCGACAAGATCGGCGCCGACTTCCGCGGCGATCCCTCGGCCGCCCTGCTCGAGGTGCTCGACCCCGAGCAGAACGGCACCTTCAGCGACCACTTCCTGGGCGTTCCCTTCGATCTCTCGAAGGTTCTCTTCATCGCGACGGCGAACATGCTCGACCCGATTCCGGCGCCGCTGCGCGACCGGATGGAGGTGATCCAGCTCTCCGGCTACACGCCGGAAGAGAAGAGCGAGATCGCCACCAAGTTCCTGGTGCCGCGCCAGCTCGACGAGCACGGTCTGCCGCCGGAGCGGATCCACTTCTCGCGCAACGCGGTGCAGAAGATCATCAGCGAGTACACCTACGAAGCCGGCGTCCGGAACCTCGAACGCCAGATCGCCGCGGTCTGCCGCAAGGTCGCTCGCAAGGCGGCCGAGTCGGAGGGCGATGCCGGACCCGTGGGCGTGACGCAGCGGACACTCGAGGGCTTCCTCGGCAAGCCCCGCTACCGCTCCGAGCCCCTGCGCGAGGAGAACGAGATCGGGGTCGTCAACGGCCTGGCCTGGACCGAGGCCGGCGGCGACGTGCTGCTCCTCGAGGCGAATCTGGCCCGCGGACGCGGGCTGGTGCTGACCGGTCACCTGGGCGACGTCATGAAGGAGTCGGGCCAGGCGGCGCTCTCCTACGCGCGCTCGGCCCTGCGCGAGATGGACGTGGACGACGCCGTGCTCTCGCGCAACGAGATCCACGTGCACGTGCCCGCGGGAGCCACGCCGAAGGACGGTCCCTCCGCGGGAGTCACCATCGCCACCGCCATGATCTCCCTCGCGACGGGAATCCCCGTGCGGCGGGACATCGCCATGACGGGGGAGGTCACCTTGCGGGGCAAGGTGCTGGCCGTCGGAGGCGTCCGCGAGAAGGCCCTGGCGGGCCTGCGGGCCGGGGTCGGGACGGTGATGGTGCCCGAGGCCTGCATGCGCGACGTCGAGGAGAATCCCCGG
>JANQSB010000183.1 GCA_028284295.1 Myxococcota bacterium
CCGGGGAGGGACCGGACCGCGCAACCCGCGAGGCCGGCTACTTCGCGCTGCGACTCCACGGCAGCTGGCCCGCGGACCGCTCCCGCGATCTGCGGGTTCGCGTCACCGGCGATCGCGACCCCGGCTACGGATCGACCTCCAAGATGCTCGGGGAGTCCGCCCTGTGCCTCGCCCTCGACGAGCTCGGGTCGCCGGGTGGATGCTCGACCCCGGCGGCCGCCATGGGCGGCACGCTGCTCGAGCGACTCGAGAGTCATGCCGGTGTCCGATTCACGCCCGAATGAGGCCCACGCCGGACCGCCGGCGCGCTACTTCCCGGTCGACCGCAAGCCGCTGCACATGCGGCCCCGCCTGCAGCCCTTCGGGTCCGACTGCGGACACGGCGCGCTCGACGCGCGCTACTTCCAGCTCGACGAGCAGCTCCCCCACTACCTCGCATCCAAGCGCCCGGACCGGTATCGCATCGCACAGGGCTCGGCTTCGGAGGACGCCGCCCACCGGGCCGTGCTCGCGTTCGCGGAGGAGACCGCCATCCGGGAGCTGCCGGGCTTCCGACCCCGGAGCGGCGACTTCGCCTCGCGCTACACGGCCATCAGCGCCGAGGCTCCCGAGGACTTCGTCGTCCAGCTGCGAGACCGGGACGGCCGCGACCGCACGATCGCCAGCTACGTCAGCTTCCCCAGCCGCTGGCGGCCCGAGGAGATCCTCGGCCGGAGCTTCTGGCAGATCCACGAGCAGGTCCCCGACTTCGCGGACGCGGACGCTGCGGCCCGCAGCCTGGTCGACGCGATGGTCGAGCGGGGTCCCTACCTGCGCTTCGTGTGGACCGTCTGCTCCGACGGCGAGCTCGACCACCACCTGGACGAGAGCGCGGCCACGCACTTCGGACCCGAGACCCGGGAAGGCTGGCTGCGCATCGAGCGACAGGTGACCGTCCCCTTCCCCGCCGAGGGGGCTTCCCTCTTCCTGATCCGCACCTACCTCCGTGCCTTCGGGACGCTCGACCCGGAAGAGCGGGAGACCCTCCGCATCGCACTGGACTGCCTGCCCGCAGCCACCGCGCGCTACAAGGGGCTCGAAGGCTGCCTCGAGCACGCCATGCGCCTGCTCGAAGACTGAGTCCGCGCGGGCCTCAGGCCTCGGCGGAAGCCTCCGTCTGACCCGGCAGGTCGAAGCTCCCGGACATCACCCGCGCGATGGGCCGGGTCATCTCGAGGCGCTCCAGCAGCATCCGCATCACCGCGGTGATGGGCGTGGCGAGGAGCATGCCGACGATCCCCCACAGCGAGCCCCAGACCATCAGCGCCAGCAGGATCGTGACCGGGTGGAGCTGGAGCGAGTCTCCCATGATCTTCGGAGCGATGACGTTCCCGATGGCGAACTGGATCGCGGCCGGCACGGCGATGGCCAGGGTCGCGCTCGTCGTCGAGACCTCCGGACTCACGAGCACCACGGGCAGGGGCAGCAGGGTCGCGATGATCGAGCCCACGCTCGGGATGAAGTTGAGCAGGAAGGCCAGCAGCCCGAACACGGTCGCCAGCGGCACGCCCAGGAAGGTGAGGACCGCCGCCACCAGCGAGCCCGTGGCCGCGGAGATCGTCGTCTGCACGAGGATGTAGCGCCGGATGCTGGTCTCCACGTCGGCGCGGAAGCCCTGGCGCCGCACCTGCGCCTCGCCCGCCAGCAGGAAGAAGAGGAAGATCAGAACGATCAGGCCGTTGGAGACGAGATTGGCGAGGGCGCTCGTCCCGCGCATGATCACCGACTGGAGGCGATCGGTCGGGAGGATCGAGCGCAGGTCGAGGTCCTCGACGACGTCCGGCGCGACGCGCTGCAGCAGCGGGGACGCGGCGACCTCGTCCAGCAGCTGCTCGAGCTGATCCTGGTAGGCGGCGGAGTTGGCGGCCAGCTGCTGCACGGACGTCGAGACGATTCCACCGACGATGGCGAGCAGCAGGGCTCCGACCACCAGCGTGGCCAGCACGGCCAGGGCGCGCGGAATCTTCAAGTAGCGGTTCTGCAGCTCGACGATCGGGCCCAGCGCGTAGGCGAAGAAGACGGCGAGCACGAAGGGGATCAGGATCCCGCGAAACCAGTAGAGCACGAAGCCCACGCCGAGGACCGCCAGGATCATCAGGCAGGCGTTCTGGATCCGGTTGCTCAGCGCGACGGTGGCCATGGACGCCCCCCCCCCGAAGACCGCGGCCCGTGGGCGCCGATGGTAGCCGCTCGCGACGGCGCGGGCGCGACCCGGGCCGACGCTGCGTGGCTATGCTCGCGCCCGGTGCAGGAACCCAACGATCCGAGCAGGCGGATGCGAGCGCTCCTCGCCATCGGCGCGGCCGTGGGCCTGCTGCTGGCGGCCGCGGGCATCGTCGAGACCGCGCCGCGAGGCGGGATGCCCGCAGACACGGCGGCCCTGGTGAACGGCGTACCGATCCGGCAGGCGAGCTACGAACGCGCCCTGCGGGCCCTGGCATTGGACAGCCGCGAGCCGCTGTCGGACGCGGACCGCGCACACGTCCTGGACCGACTCATCGACGAGGAGCTGCTCGTGCAGCGCGCGCAGTCGCTCGGACTCGACCGCAACGACCCGACGGTGCGCAATACCCTGGTGTCGTCGATGATCGAGTCGATCGTCTCCGGAGTCGGCCAGGAGGAGCCGGCCGACGACGAAGTGGCGCGCTTCTACGAGGAGAACCGCGACTTCTTCGCGCGCACCGACCGCTTCTGGGTTCGCGAGCTGAGGTTTCCGGTCCAGCGCGACGGCGCCACCGGAGGCTCGGCGCGGGGCGACGAAGACGCGCGGGCCCGAGCACAGGAGGCCGCCCGACGGCTGCGGGAAGGCGAGTCGCTGGCCGCGGTCGGGGAGTCCCTGGGAGCGGACGATCTGCTGCCCCTGCCGGACGGCTTCCTTCCGGCCAACAAGCTCCGCGAGTACCTGGGCCCCACTCCGGCTCGCGCCGCGACCGCGCTCGAGACGGGCGAGGTCGCCGAGCCGGTGCGCGGCGGCTCGGCCTGGCACGTGCTCGTGATGGTCGAGCGCAGCCGCAGCGCACCCCAGCCGCTCGAGCGCGTCGCCTCCCAGGTGCGGGCCGAGATGAGGCGTCGCGCGGGCGACGAGAGCCTGCGCAGCTACCTGCGGCAGCTGCGCGAAGAGGCCGAGCTTCGAATCCCGGAATCGTGACCGCCCGTCTCGCCTTCGCGCTCGCGGCCGGCGCGCTGCTGGCCGGCTCCTCGCTCGACGCGCTCGCCCACACGCGCAGCCTCTCCTACTCGACCTGGCGGCTCGTGGAGAACGAAGCCCGGGTGGAGGTTCGGATCAAGCAGCTCGTGCTGGCGCGCCAGCC
>JANQSB010000184.1 GCA_028284295.1 Myxococcota bacterium
CGACTTATCGCCGAGCGACCCGAGCTTCTGGAGCTCGGGAAGGCCGAAGGCGAACACGCCGCGGTACAGGTTCGAGTCCGCGTGACCGAGCCGCTCCGCCAGCGCGCCCACGTCTCCCGGGCGCCCGTCCTCGAGCGTGACCGCCAGACGCTTCTTGCCCCGCCCCGCGTAGCGCTCGACGACCAGGTCCCCCTCCGGTCCGGAGAGGGTCACGCGTCCCCCGTGAGCGACGCCGTCCCGCGGCGGGTACTTCGGCTCGTTCGAGCGCCCGTCCGGGTATCCGAAGAGCACGCCCCGCAAGAAGGCCAGCAGGGTCGACTTGCCCGCCTCGTTGGGGCCGTAGAAGACGTTCAGGCCATCCGACAGGTCGTCGAGTCGCCAGTCCCGGTGGATGCCGAAGCCTTCGATGTGCCAGCCACGCAGCTTCACGGCCGCCCCCTCACGACGCGACACCGTCCTCGTCCGCCGCGACCCGCTCGAGGGCGGTCTGCTCGGCGCGCTTCAGGAGCGGCAGGAGACCGTTGTCGGGCAGACGGGGCAGCGGCACGTTGTCGAGGCTCTCCGGTAGCTCGGAGAAGGCCTCGAGACAGAAGCGTCGGAGCGCCGCAGCGTCCTCTCCCCCTCCGTCTCCCGAGAGCGCGTCGACCAGACCCAGGATCTCGCCGCACAGATCGTCGCGCTCGCGGATCGCCTCGCGATCGAGGAGCGGCTCGACCTCGCAGGAGAGCGAGGCCCACCAGACGGGCGGCGGGGCCTGGGCGGAGCGTGCCGGACCCGGTGCGCGCTGCCCGTCGCGCAGCGACTCCAGCAGCTCGTCGGGCACCTCGGGCCGCGCGAGGTCCCGACGCAGGGCGCTGCGCCCGACCAGACGCGCGCTCAGGATCAGCATGCGTCCCGGATGCTCGGCTCGCAGCCGGTCCGCCTCGGCCTGCAGTCCGACCTCGACCTCGCCCAGGTCCGGACAGGGCGTGACGTCCAGGTCGACGGCCAGGAAGCGGACGGGGTCGAGAGCTTCGAAGGAGATGCCGGTCACCCGTCCGCCGCGCTCGTCCACCTCGGCGTCCACGACCACGGCCCCCTTGGGCCCGCACTCGGACCCGCGCGGGCTGCGACCCTGCAGATTGCCCGGGTACACGACCCAGGGCGACTCGCACAGGGTCTGGCGGGTGTGCACGTGCCCCAGGGCCCAGTAGTCGATGGCGGCCGCGCGCAGGTCGTCGAGACTGCAGGCCGCGTACGGGGCGTGCTCCGTGCGCCCCCCCACGTTGCAGTGCAGGACACCGACGCGCAGACCGGATCCGCCGCCCTGCGCGGCGACGTCGGAGGCGGTCTCTGGGGCGGCGGGGGCGGCGATGCCGGGAGCGGGGGGGAACGCGAGCGACAGGTTCTCCGTCACGTCCCGGCGCGGATAGCTGATGCCGTGGACGGTCGCGAGACGCGTGCCATCGCGCACCACCTCGGCGGCCTCCACGCGCTCCGCGCCGAAGACGACGCTGCCTTCCGGCCAGGAACGGATGGCCGACCAGCCCTCGCCGGTGGGATCGTGGTTTCCGTGGACGACGAAGACGCGAACGCCCGCCTCCGACAGTCGCTCCAGGCCCTGGCGGAAGCGCAGCTGCGCGCGCAGCCCGCGCTCGGCGCCGTCGTAGACGTCGCCCGCGACGACGAGGAAGGCCGCGTCCCGCTCGAGGCAGAGCTCGGCCAGCGCATCGAAGGCCTGGAGCGAAGCCTCCCCGA
>JANQSB010000189.1 GCA_028284295.1 Myxococcota bacterium
CAGAAGAACGATCAGTCCCGTCCGATCTCGGCCCATGCCGCAATGTACGACGACACCGCCGGGCGGCGCTGTGGCGACCGCGGCAACCGCACGCGCGCAGCGATCCGGCCAGCGTCTCACGAAGGTCTCGTAGTAGAGCGGCGTCCCCAGCCAGCCAGACTCCATCCACCGAGCGAAGTCCGGATCGCGGGCCAGGCCCTCCTCCAGCGGCACGCTGATCGTCGATACCAGCGGCGGCGGATGCTGCCTCTCCTTCTCCACCTGCTCGGGGTCGCGCAGGTCGACGAGGGTTCGCACGCCGTAGTCGACGAGAGTCGACCAACCCCTCGATGTCAGGTGTTGAAGACTCTCCGAGCGAACGAGTGCCCTCCGCCGGACGACGGCTCCGTCCGCCGTGACCAGCCCGCCGAGATCGCGCGCGTTCCACGATCCCTCCCAGTCCAGGTGGCGATCCGAGATCGGCATGCCCTCCGCGTGGCAGCATGGCACAGCGGCGCGCCAGCGAGTCCTGCCCTCGCCGGGACCCCTGCTGGAGAGAAGTCGAAGGCAAGAAAGCGAACGGCCCGGAGCCGAAGCCCCGGGCCGTGAATCCGCCCCATCGCGCGGACGACTTTCTCGAGCCTAGTTGAAGTCGATCACGCTCCGGATCACCTCTCCGGCTTCCATCGCGCGGAAGGCGTCGTTCACCTCGTCGACCTTGATGCGTCGGCTGATCATGCTCTCGAGGTCGAGCTTGCCCGCCTTCCACAGGCGGCAGAGCTCGGGCATGAAGGTGCGGACGTTGGCGCTTCCGTACATCGAGCCGCGCAGGATCTTGTCGTTGTAGAAGAACTCGAAGGCGTTGAACTCGACCTTCTGGTCCAGGCGTCCCACGCCGACCACGACGGCGGTTCCGCCGCGGCGGACGGCGTCGTAGGTGGCGCGGATCGTGATCGGGTTGCCGATGCACTCGAGGGCGTAGTCGAAGCCCTCGCCGCCCGTGATCTCGGTCTTCATCTGGTCGAGGGCATCGGGGGTGCAGACGTGGGTCGCGCCGAAGTTCTTGGCCTGGTCGAGCTTCGACTCCACGAGGTCGACCACCAGGATCTCGGCGGCACCCGCGATGCGGGCGCCCTGGACGGCGGCAATGCCCACACCGCCGGCGCCGAAGATCACCACCGACGAGCCGGGCTGGATGTCGGCGCTGTTGATCGCGGCACCCACGCCGGTCGTCACGCCGCAGCCGATCAGCGCGGCCACGTCGAGCGGTACGTCGTTGTCGATCTTCACGAGCGCCGATTGGGGGACCACCATCTCTTCGGCGAAGGTGCCGCAGCCGGTCATGCCCATGATCGGGTTCCCATCGACGATGAAGTGGGGAACCATCATCGGCATCATGTCCGCGCACAGGTAGGATTGTCCGCGCAGGCAGGGCTTGCACATGCGGCAGGCGGGCGTGAAGGACAGGATGACGTGGTCGCCGGCCGCCAGATCGCTGACGCCGTCGCCGACCTCCTGGACGACCCCGGCGCCTTCGTGACCCAGCACGCAGGGGGCGGGCATCGGGATGGTGCCGTTCTGCACCGAGAGATCCGAGTGGCAGACGCCGCTGGACCCGATCTTGACGTGAACCTCGCCGGCGTTCAGGTCGGTGAGCGACACGTCGTCGCGGATTTCGAGATCCTTGTGGAGCTCCCACAGGATGGCTGCCTTCATGCTGCGTGTTCCTTTGCTTCTCGCGCGGGCGTGCGCCGATGGGTCCGGTTCGCGCGGTCGGGGGTCCTCTACGGTGGATCGCGCTCGCTGACTCCAGCGAGGCCTTCCGAGGGTAGGAGAGGGGCGGCCGGGACGCGAGCGTGGTGCCCTCGCAGGCCGGACCCGCGGGCTTCGCCTGCTACTCGTCCTGCATCGACGCGATGATGTTGCGCCCCAGGGCGGGGAACTTCGGGATCTCCGCGTCCTCCAGGGGCTTCATCCAGTTCTTGCGGGCCAGGGCCGCCTCGATGTACGGCGCCAGCTCCTCCTCCTTCTCCTTGCGTCGCGCAGGGTCGCGCTCCTTGAATTCGGGAAGGACCTCTGCGCCGAAGAGCTCGAGCGACTGGCAGATGTGGTCGTGCTGGTTCAGTCCGGCCTGCTGAATGAAGATCACCTGGTCGACACCCGTCTCCTCGAAGCCGCGCAGGTGGGTGCGCATGTCCTCGGGCGTTCCGATGCCGCCGCCCAGGCCCCCGTCGGGAAGCATCGAGCCGGCGGGGTTCGCCTGGTCGGCGAGGAAGGCCTTCCAGATGTCGGTCCGGCCCGGGGTGTGCTCGCCGAAGATGTAGAGGTTCGCGAGCGCGAAGCGGAAGAAGTCGAAGCCCTGCTTACCGCGACGGATCGCCTCGTCGCGGTCGTGGTGCAGCGAGAAGCTCGTCACCATGGCGATGTTCGGGTTGACGGCGTGGCCGATCGGCACGCACTTGTCGCTGCGGATGATGTCGTAGTACTCGTCGACCCAGTGCTTCGCCTCCTTGGGGTCGGTGAACGCGAAGCACAGGGCCCCGATGCCGAGCTGGGCGGCCAGCTTGATGGTCTCGCGGTTCGAGCAGGCCACCCACAGGGGCGGGTGGGGCTTCTGGACGGGCTTCGGGACCAGATTGCGACACGGCATCGAGAAGTACTCGCCCTCGAAGCCGGGGTAGGGGTCCATCGCCAGGATGTTGGCGATCTGCTCGGTCGCCTCGAGATAGGCGGTGCGCTTGGTGGGGACGTCGATCCCGAAGCCGCCGAGCTCCAGGATGGCCGACGACTCCCCGGTGCCGAAGTCGACCCGGCCGCCGGATACGAGATCGAGGGTCGCGATCACCTCGGCGGTCCGGGCGGGGTGGTTGTAGCCGGGGATCACCTGACGGATGCCGTGCCCCAGGCGGATCTTCTCCGTCCGTTGGGAGCAGGCGGCCAGGAAGACCTCGGGAGCGGAGGAGTGCGAGTACTCCTCCAGGAAGTGATGCTCGACCTCCCAGGCGTACTCGATGCCCAGTCGATCGGCGAGCTCGACCTGGTCGAGGGCCTCCTGGAAGAGGCGCAGCTCGTCGCCATCGTTCCAGGGCCGGGGGAGCTGGTGCTCGTAGAAGATGCCGAACTGCATGGCAGGGTTTCTCCTCTGGGGCGCGCGATGGAAGCCGGGGCGCGACTTGAGCGGAGCGAGTCAGGGGATCGTCTGCGCTCAGAGGCCCAACGCCCACTCCGTCTTCTCACGCAGCGCCACCATGAAGGACTCCTCGTAGGCGTCTTCCGGTGCGCCGCGCACCAACTCGTCCAGCACGACGGCGTCCTTTCCGATCAGCAGCCGCCAACGCTCTTCGCGTACGCCGTCGAGGATCGCCGTCGCCGCGTCGGCCGCCGTCATGGGGGCCTGGTCGCGGAACGCCTCTCCGAGCAGGCCCAGCGCCGCACGCAGCTGCTCGTTCGTGGTCTCGGCGAAGGGCATCCCCATCTTGGTCAGTCGGGTGCGCGCGTCGTCGAGCTCCTCGTCGCTCATCTCCTTGGGGTCGTTGCCGAGGATGCGCTGGGAGTTGATGACGATCGAGGTGCCGATGTGCCCGGGCATCACCAGCGAGACCTTCACGTGCGGTGCGTTGTTGCGGAAGTCGTTGACGAGCGCCTCGGTGAAGCCCTTGACGGCGAACTTCGCGGCGCTGTAGGCCGTGTGGGCGCTCTGGGGCCCCAGGGAGGCCCAGAAGCCGTTCACGCTGCTGGTGTTGATCAGGTGGCCTTCCTCGCTCGCGATCAGCATGGGAACGAAGGCGCGCGATCCGTAGTAGACACCGCCCCAGCAGACGTCGAAGGTCTTCTCCCACTCTTCGCGTTCGCTCTCGATGAAGCTGCCCCCGCCCCCGATACCGGCGTTGTTGAAGACGAGGTTCACGTGGTCGGTCTCGTGGGCCTCGGCGACGTGACGCTGGAACGCACCGACCTCGGCCTCGACCGACACGTCGGCCACGAAGGTGGTCACGCGGGTGCCTTCGGGGGCATCCTCTTCACACAGCGCGCGAGTCTGCTGCATGTTCTCGTCCGAGACGTCGCACAGCGATACGTGGCAGCCTTCGCGGCTGAGCTGGCGGCAGAGCTCGCGTCCCATGCCCGTTCCGCCACCGGTCACGACGGCGATGCGGTCCTTGAACTGCTTCATCGAGGCCTCCTGGTGGCACCCGATGCTAGCGTCGCTGCGTGGCCCGTCTCACGACATTTCGCGACCTGCGTGCGGTCGTCACCGGGGCCTCCAGCGGCATCGGTCAGGCGCTGGCGCGGCGTCTCGGTCGCGAAGGCGCGCGCCTGGCGTTGGTCGCGCGACGGGAAGAGGCCCTGCAGCAGCTGAAGGGGGAGATCGAGGCGGGGGGCGGCTCGGCGGAGGTGTTCGCCGCGGACCTGGCCGACCGCGAGCAGGCCGTGGCCGCGGCGCGCAGCGCGGAGGCGCAGCTGGGCGGCGTGGATCTCCTGGTGAACAACGCCGGCTTCGGCGGGCGTCGTCGCTTCGTGGAGTGCGAGCTCGACGCGATGGACCGCATGCTGCGCGTCAACTACACAGCCGCGCTCGCCATGGCCCACACCCTGCTGCCCGGCATGCTCGAGCGGAGGCGGGGCTGGCTCGTCTTCATGTCCTCGGTCGCCGGCAAGATCCCGACCCCGCTGGAGGCCCCCTACGCGGCGAGCAAGGCGGCGCTGCTGGCACTGGCCGAAGCCGTCTCGCTCGAGGTGGAGGGGGACGGTGTCCACGTCCTCACGGTCTGTCCCGGTGTCATCGAGACTCCCTTCTTCAGCGAAGCGGACTGGAAGCAGATGCCCGCCGTCGCACGACGGGGCGCCGTTCCCGTCGACTCGCTGGTCGACCGGATCGTGCATGCTCTTGCCCGGGGTCGACACGAGCTGACCCATCCCGGGCCCATCGCCTTCGCGTATCGCGTCAAGGCGCTCGCGCCGGGCTTCATGCGCCGGCAGGTGAAGCGCACCACGCTCGGCTGAACGGTCCCGGGCAGGCTGGCCCGCGGCAGCCATCCCGCAGGGGGAAGGGATTCCGAAGAGGCCGCCTTTCTGCGACCATCCGCCCCATGATCGAGACCCGAAAGTCCTTCTGCCGCTTCTGTCACGTCTTCTGCGGCGTCGAGGTGGACGTCGACACCGAGAAGCAGCGCGTCGTCGCCGTCCGGGGCGATCGCGAGAACCCCGTGTCCCGCGGCTACACCTGCATCAAGGGACGCGCCGAGGTCGAGCGGATCCATCATCCGGATCGTCTGACGGCGCCGCTCAAGCGGGTCGGCGAGGGCTTCGCGGAGACCGACCCGGAGATCGCGCTCGACGAGGTGGCCGAGAAGCTGAACGACATCGTCGAGCGCTACGGCCCCGACTCGGTCGCCGTCTATACCGGCTGCGGCGGCCATCGCAGCGCCGCCGGGGGTCCCTGGTTCGTTCGGCGCTTCGTCCAGGCCCTGGGCTCGTCCCGGATGTACACGTCGTTCACGATCGACTCCCCCAGCCTCACCATCGCTGCCAACCGCCTCTTCGGGGGACCCGTGCCGGCGAGCCTGCTGGACGTGGACCGGGCCGAGGTCGTGATGTTCGTGGGCTCGAACCCCATCGCGTCCCACCAGCTCAACATGCCGCAGTCGAATCCGACCGGCCGGCTGAACGAGGCCCGACGCCGTGGGACGAAGCTGATCGTCGTGGATCCGCGTCGGTCGGACGTCGCGAAGCGCGCCGACCACCATCTTCAGGTGCTGCCTGGTGAGGACGCGACCCTGCTGGCCGCCATGGTGAAGGTGATCCTCGACCGGGGTCTCGAGGACGAGGAGTACGTCGAGCAGTACGTGAGCGGTGTGCCGGAGCTGCGCGAGGTGCTGCGCGACTTCGACCTCGACTATGCCTCCCGTCGCAGCGGGGTCCCGGCCGCCGAGATCGAGGCGGCCGCCGTCTGCTTCGCGACCGCACGCACCGGGGGTGCCACCAGCGGAACCGGCATGCACATGGCGCCCCACCACAATCTCGCCACGCAGCTGGTGATGATCCTGAACGCGCTCTGCGGTCGCTACGACCGGGAAGGCGGCATGATCCGCAACGAGGGACCGCTCGGACGCAGCTTCGACGACAGCGTCGGTCCGGTGCACCTGCCCGAGCTCCCCAAGGCGCGGGTGCGCGGGATCTCCGCCTACCCCGGGCTCTTCGGTGCCTACACGGAGATGCCCACCAACACGCTCACGGACGAGATCCTGACGCCCGGCAAGGAGCAGATCCGGGCGTTGATCGTGAACGGCGGCAACCCGGCGATGGTGCTCTCGGAGCCCGAGTCGACCCGGAAGGCGCTCGAGAGCCTGGAGCTGCTGGTCGTGAACGATCTGTTCCTTTCGGCGACTGCCGCACACGCCGACTACGTGTTCGCCATGAAGCACCCCTACGAGCGTCCGGACCTGCCCCGCCTGATGGACGCCACCTATCCGATGCCCTTCGGTCAGTACACGGAAGCTGTCGTCGAGCCGCCCACCGGCTGTCTGGAGGAGTGGCAGGTCTTCTGGGGCCTGGCGGGGCGCATGGGTCTGCCGCTGCGCGTCGGTGGGCTCGGCGCGGATCACATGCCGACCAGCGAGGAGATGCTCGAGGCGCAGTTCGGTCGCGGACAGGTCCCGCTCGACGAGATCCGTCGCCACCCGAGCGGAAAGGTCTTCGGCGAGCCCTCGCTCACCGCCGGCGGGGTGATCCCGGGGATGATCGCCCATGCGGACAAGAAGATGGCGGCCGGCCACCCGGCCGTGCTGGCCGAGCTGCGGGAGGTGCGGGGCGAGGTGGTCGAATCGTCGGAGCGCGACGCCTTCCCGTTCCGACTCATCACCTACCGCACCAAGGAGGTCTACTGCACCCAGGGGCAGAACCTCCCGTCGCTGCGGGCGAAGCGGCCCTACAACCCGTTGCTCATGCACCCGGACGCCATCTCCCGGCTCGGCCTGGAAGAGGGCGGGGTGGTCGTGGTCGAGAGTGACGCCGGGCGCGTCGATGCCGTGCTCGAGGCCTCGAGCGAGCTGCGCGACGACGTCGTCGCCCTGGCCTTCGGCTGGGGGGATCCGGTCGAGAAGGGGGATCC
>JANQSB010000191.1 GCA_028284295.1 Myxococcota bacterium
TCCTCTCCTCGCCTTCGTCGTCTTCCAGCATGCGGAGCGCAGGCTCCTCGAAGTGCTCGCGGTGGCGCGGCAGATAGAGCCAGACCGCGATCCCGAACAACGTCAGGGCCAGGAACGCGAGCCGCGCGAACTTGTAGACGCCCGCCCAGTCCTCCATCAGCGTGCTCCCGCCGCGGCGACCGCGTTCTGGCGTACCGCATGTCCGAGCGACTGGAGGTAGGCGATCATCGCGATGGCCTCGCTGCGGGCCTCGAGCTCGCTGAGCGCGATGCCGTCGGCCCGGATCGAGCGCGCGATCTCGGCGGCGGCCTCCTCGGCATCCGCTCGGGCGCCCTCGATCTCCGCGTCCGAGTAGGGATGGCCCAGTCGTCGGAGGACCTCCATGCGGGTGGAGGTGAGGGACAGGTCGAGGGGTGCCTCGGTGAGGAACAGGAAGTCCGGCATGTTGGTTCTCGGCTCGATGTCTCGGGGGCTCTTGAAGTGCAGCCAGTGCCACGAGTCCGGGTACTTGCCGCCCACCCGCGCCAGGTCGGGGCCCGTGCGACGCGAGCCCCACAGGAAGGGTCGGTCGTAGATTCCCTCACCCGCCAGCGAGAAGGGACCGTAGCGGTCGGTCTCGGTCTTGAAGGGCCGAACCTGCTGGCTGTGGCAGGTGTTGCAGCCCTCGCGGATGTAGAGGTCGCGTCCTTCCAGCTCGAGTGCGGTGTAGGGGCGCAGGCTGGCCAGGGGCTCGATGGTGCCCTGCAGGAAGAAGGGCGGGATGAGCAGACACAGCCCGCCGACGACGACGGCCAGGAAGGTGAGGGTGCTCAGGCGGATCCAGCGGGACTCCAGGGGGAGGTGCCATTCGTAGGCCATGACCTATCGACCTCCTGCGACGGGGACGGCGGCGCCGAGAGTCGGCTCGGGGGCGGCGGCGGTGCCCTGCCGGATCGTCATCCAGACGTTGTAGAACATGACCAGTGCGCCCACGAGGAAGACGGCGCCTCCGGCGGCGCGGATCACGTCGTAGATGCGGATCGCGGAGACCGTCTCGATGAAGGTGTAGACGAGGCTGCCGTCGGGGTTCACGGCGCGCCACATCAGGCCCTGGGTGACGCCGGAGATCCACATCGGCGTCACGTAGAGGATCAGGCCGAGGGTCGCGACCCAGAAGTGCAGGTTGGCCAGTCGCACGCTGTAGAGCTCGGTGTGCCAGAGCCGGGGAATCATGTAGTAGAGCGTCGCGAAGCAGGTCAGAGCGACCCATCCGAGAGCCCCCGAGTGCACGTGGCCGATGGTCCAGTTCGTGAAGTGCGAGAGCGAGTTCACGGTCTTGACGGACATCATCGGTCCCTCGAAGGTGCTCATGCCGTAGAAGGTCAGACCCACGGCGAACATCTTGAGGATCGGGTCGGTCCGCACCCGGTCCCAGGCGCCCTGCATGGTCAGCAGCCCGTTCAGCATCCCGCCCCACGAGGGGAGGATGAGCATCACCGAGAACGCGGTCCCGAAGGTCTGGGTCCAGTCCGGCAGGGGCGAGTAGATGAGGTGGTGGGGTCCGGCCCAGATGTAGATGAAGATGAGCGACCAGAAGTGCAGGATCGAGAGGCGATGGGAGTAGATGGGGCGGTCGATCTGCTTCGGAAGGAAGTAGTACATGAGCCCGAGAATGGGCGTGGTCAGCAGGAAGCCCACTGCGTTGTGGCCGTACCACCACTGGATGTTGGCGTCGAAGACCCCGGCGTAGACCGAGTAGGACTTCCACAGCGAGACCGGCAGCGCGATGCTGTTGACGATGTGCAGCATCGCGATGGTGATCACGGTGGCGACCCAGAACCAGATGGCGGCGTACATCTGCTTCTCCCGCCGCCGGGCCAGGGTGCCGAACACGTTGACCGCGTAGACGACCCAGACTGCCGCGATGGCGATGTCGATCGGCCACTCGAGCTCGGCGTACTCCTTCGCGGTGCTCTTGCCCAGCAGGAGGGTGACCGCCGCCGCGACGATGATGGCGTTCCAGCCCCACAGATTGATGCGGGACAGCGTGTCCGAGAACATCCGCACCCGCGTCAGTCGCTGCAGGCCGTAGTAGCTGCCGGCGAACACCACGCCGAGGGTGAAGCCGAAGATCACGGCGTTCGTATGCAGGGGCCGAACGCGTCCGAAGTGGAGCCAGGGGCCCCAGTTCGCCTCCGGCCAGGCCAGCTGGATGGCGGCCAGGAGCCCGACGGCCATGCCCACGATTCCCCAGACGAGGGCGGAGATCGCGAACCCGCGGACCACCTGCATGTCGTACTGCACGACTTCCTGCTGTGCGCTCACGAAACCCTCCGTCGCCGGCGCTGAATCGAACGAGCCCCAACCCGCCCGTCGAGGTCGGGTTGGGGCCTCTTCCCGGGCCAGGCCCGGGCAGGTCCTGGTCTGTCTTGGATCTGGTCCTGGTCTAGTACTCGTAGGTGGCCATCGCGGTGACGCGCTCGTCGAAGAGGTGCTCGTCCCCCTTCACCGCGCGGTCATAGGACACCCCGAAGACCAGGTGCTTGTTCAAGGGTACCCGGAACCCGAAGCCCAGCACCACCAGGTTCTCGCCGGCGATGCCCTTCGAGCCCAGATTCGCGACGTCCGCTCCCTCGAAGCTACCTGTGCCGAAAACGGCCTGGGCGGTATTGAGATTGACGTTCGCGCCCAGCGAGCGCTTCGTGTTGAGCTTGAGCTGGCCGTTGCCGCCGTCCGTCCAGTGGATGCCGTTCATCTCCACGAAGGGAACGAAGTACTTGGCGACGTGGTACTGCGCGTGGGCGTTGTAGAAGAAGGAGGTGCTCTCCTTCGAGGTGCTCACCGGAATCTGGCCGCCCATGCCGCCGATGAAGCGCAGCTGGTCCGTGGCCCCCCAGGCGAAGGTCGCCGAGGGGATGAGGATGCCGTCCCCGCGCCCCTGGAAGACGTCGTCGTTCCCCAGTGGGATCTCGTAGCGGAAGGCCGGCGTGAAGATGAAGTCGTTCTCCTCGTCGACCCAGGCCGCGTACTTGAAACCGACGGTCATGTTCATGAAGCCCTCGTCGTCCCGGAGGGTCTTGCGGTCCGGGTTCGGCAGGGTCACGAAGGCGTCCCGGTTCTGGGTGTCCGGCCGGAACATGAACAAGCCGTCCTTGGTGGCGATGAAGGCCAGACGGTCCGTGATGGCCAGGCGCAGCTGCAGGGCGAGCACGCCCGCGTAGCCCTCCTGGAGGCCGCGGTTCTCCGCGAAGCCGTGCCAGATGCCCACCAGGTTCGCCCCCGTCGTGATGAACGGGTCCTCGAACAGGTAGGGGAAGCCCATCGGTTGAACGAAGTTCTCGAAGCGACCTTCCCGCTCGCAGCGGAAATCCGGGAACAAGGTCGGGCAGTCGTCACCTTCCTCCGCCCAGGCGCCCCCTGCGCCCAGTGCGAAGACCACGGCTGCGATCGAGAAGACCTGGAGACCACGCGCGAAGCGAAGCCCTTGCGTGAACATGACGCTCCTCCTCGCCGCGGCACATGTGCAAGAGCCCTGCCAGCTTCTGGCTCTGCCAGGCCGTCCCTGGCGACCCATCCTGGGACTGGCTGGGCGATTCGCGCTTCGTGGACGGGGCGCGTTGACCCAGAGGCGGCCGGCTGGGCGCATTCGCGTTATCTGTTGAAGCGTGTCCGGAAGACGGCGAGCCTTGATGGGCCGGGGTCTGCTGCCAAGCCTGCTCGCGGTCCTCGCGCTCGGGCTCCAGCCGAGCTGCGATTCCGGCAGCTCGAGCTTCGGTCCCGTGGATGAAGTCATCCGCGGGGAGGCTCCGTGTCAGGAGCTCCGGCTGGAGAGGCCGGCGTCCCAGGGAAACCTGGTCATCCTCCTGAACGACACCATGCGACGCGATGCCAGCAGCGTCTACGGCGGGCCCGC
>JANQSB010000199.1 GCA_028284295.1 Myxococcota bacterium
TCATCGTCGGCGCTCCGGGCCAGCCCACCACCGTTCGCCTGGTGGACGTGCTCGGCCTCGAGGAGCTCGGCAGCCCCCTCACGGACCTTCCCGTCGTCACGCTCGGCGGGCTGGGCAACGGCACCGCCTGCGATCGCGACGGCGAGCCCGGACTCGTGATCCATCCCGGTTCCAAGCTGGTGCTGGGAGGCGCCGAGCTGCACGCCTTCGATGGAGAGAGCTGCGTGCTCTTGAACGAGGGCTTCGGCCACGGCAAGGACCCCAATGCCGTCGACTGGGGCGACGGGCAGGTGCTGCTGCACGGTGACCTCGAGGGGGACGGAGTCATCGACCCGGACGACAACTGCCTCCTGGTGGCGAACGTGGACCAGTGCGACGGCGACCGCGACGGCTTCGGAAATCGCTGCGACTACGACGTGAACCAGGACGGGGGCGTCAGCCTGGACGACGTCCAGCTGACCATGTCCGCCGCCGAGGACGTGTCGGAGGACCCTGTCTACGATCACGATTGCGACGGCGCCGCCACCCTGGTCGACGTGGGCCTGGTGCTGCGTCAGCAGACCGTGGCGCCGGCGGTCGGACCCTCGGGCCTGGCCTGCGCGGCCGACGCCAGCTGCGCGACGCCGTGAGCTTCAGAAACGAGCCGCGCGGTGCGGGTCCCGCCGATTCCCCGACCGCATCGCACGGCCCTTGCCCGCCCCGGACCCCACGCCGGGGCGGGCGTCCCATTTCCGGGTCCCGCTTGACGCGAGGCCTCGCGCGGGTGACCCTGCCCGCCATGCAGCCGAGATTCCCCGCCAGCGGACTCTGGTGGCGCCCCTCTGGATACGATCCCGAGGCGGCAGCCTGGCTGCACTGACTCGTCCCGACCGGATCCGGTCCGGACGACCCCGGTTCCCGAAAGGAGCCGCCTCGACGAGGCGGCTCCTTTCGTTTCGAACCCCTGCTCCGTCGGAGCCGCCTCCTCACGCACGATCCAGGAGGTTGCCATGGCAACGGCAGACACGAGCCAGCATGCGAGCCAGAAGCCGAACCAGACGAGCTTCGAGCGCTGCTACACGACGCCCAGCGGGCTGATCGTCCATCGGGAGGAGACGATCCTCGCGGACTGCGAGACCGGGGCCCGATCGATCGAGGCCCTGATCGACGGGCTGGACGAACGACGGGGCGCCATCTTCGCATCGAGCAGCGAGGTTCCCGGTCGCTATGCGCGTTGGGACCGGGGCTTCATCGATCCGCCGCTGGTGGTCGAGGCTCGAGACCGCCGGGTGGAGCTGCGGGCGCTGAACGCGAGAGGCGAGATCCTGCTGCCCGCCCTCGCACGCGCCGCCGAGCAGGCACCCGGCGCGCGCACCCTCTCCCACCGGGCGGATCGCGTCGCGTTGGAGATCGACGCTCCGACCGGGCGCTTCAGCGAGGAGGAGCGCAGCCGCCGGCCCGGGAGCTTCGGCCTCCTGCGCAGTCTGGTGGCCGCACTCGCGAACGACCACGATCCGGACCTCGGTCTCTACGGCGCGTTCGGGTACGACCTCGCCTTCCAGTTCGAGCCGCTGGCATTGCGGCAGCCCCGCGATCCCGAGCAGCGGGACCTGGTCCTGTACCTGCCCGACGAGCTGTACGTGGTGGATCATCGCCGGGAGCGCTCGCACCACGTGCGGTACGAGTTCACCCTCGAGGGCGCCTCCACACGCGGGATCGCCCGAAGCGGCGAGCGGCTCCCCTACGGCCCCGGGAGCCTGGGGCGCGGGAGCGATCACGAGCCGGGCGAGTACGCGCAGGTCGTGCGTCGCGCCCGCCAGTCGTTCGAACGGGGCGATCTGTTCGAGGTGGTCCCCAGCCAGGTCTTCTCCGAGGGCTGCCCGGATCCGCCGTCGCGGGTCTTCCGGCGGCTGCGCGAGCGCAACCCGGCGCCCTACGGATTCGTGCTGAACCTCGGCCGCCGCGAGTACCTGGTGGGCGCCTCACCCGAGATGTTCGTCCGGGTCGGCGAGCCGGGCGAGCGGGAGCCGCGGAGCCGGGCGGCGCGACGAAGGGTGGAGACCTGTCCCATCTCGGGGACGATCGCCCGAGGACGCGACGCCCTCGAGGACTCCGACCAGATCCTCGCGCTGCTGGCTTCCGAGAAGGATGCCTGCGAGCTCACCATGTGCACGGACGTCGATCGCAACGACAAGAGCCGCGTCTGCGAGCCCGGGACCGTGAAGGTGATCGGGCGGCGACAGATCGAGCTCTACTCGCGACTGATCCACACGGTCGACCACGTCGAGGGGACGCTGCGGGAGGAGCTGGACGCCCTCGATGCCTTCCTCAGTCACGCCTGGGCGGTCACGGTCACCGGCGCCCCGAAGGCCCGCGCGATGCGCTTCATCGAAGAGCACGAGCTCTCGCCGCGCCGCTGGTACGGTGGCGCCGTCGGACAGATCGGCTTCGACGGCCGACTCGACAGCGGCCTGGTCCTGCGGACCATCCGGATCGCGCAAGGCATCGCCGAGGTTCGTGCAGGAGCGACGCTGCTGCACGACTCGGACCCGGAGATGGAGGAGGCCGAGACCCGGCTCAAGGCGTCGGCGCTGCTCGACGCGATCCGACGGCCGACGGGCGAGCCCGGTCCCCGCGCCAGCGGGCCGGCCGGCGCGAGCGCGGGCTCCGGTCGGCGGGTGCTGGTGATCGACTGCCAGGACTCGTTCGTCCACACGCTGGGGGACTACTTCCGCCGGACCGGAGCCGCCGTGAAGACCCTGCGTGCGGGCTTGCCCGCCGCGGACCTCGGGCGCTACGAGCCCGACCTGGTCGTCCTCTCTCCGGGTCCGGGGCGGCCCGGGGAGTTCGGGCTGGCGGCGATCCTCGAGGAGGCCCGCCAGCTCGCCCTGCCCGTCTTCGGTGTCTGTCTCGGGCTGCAGGCGATCGCGGAGTTCTTCGGTGGCGAGCTGGGCGTCCTGCCGCAGCCGGTACACGGGAAGGCCTCGCGGGTGCGGGTCCTCGGGGGCCGCCTGCTCGGGGGCCTGCCCAACGAGTTCCGGGCGGGGCGGTACCACTCCCTGCACGCGATCCGGGGCTCCCTGCCACCGGAGCTTCGGGTCACCGCGGAGGACGATGCCGGGCTGGTGATGGCGCTCGAGCATCGCTCCCTGCCCTGGAGTGCCGTGCAGTTCCACCCCGAGTCGATCCTCAGCTGTCATGAATCCATCGGGCTGCGGCTGGTGGAGAGCTGCGTGTCGGAGCTTCCGGTCCGGACGCGAACGAGGCGATCCCGCGCCTGGGATCGGGGGATCGTCCCGGGATGACGCTGTTCGGGTCTCCCTCTATCGTTCGCTCCCGCACCTGCCTCGGGGAGATTCCATGTCCGCGCCCAGTCCGCTACCGCTGCGCCTGTCGACCGCCAGTCTGCTGGCCGTCGCCGTGGCGCTGTCGCCCGTCGTGGCCGGTGCAGCAACCGTGGAGGACGCGACCGACGCCGCCGGGGCGCCGAGCGAAGGGGCGACGGACGTCGGCCTGACCGGAAGGCAGATCTACGAGAAGGTCCTGGACAACCGTTTCGACTCCTACCTCCAGGAGCTGACGATGCACTCCGGGGATCGGGGCGGGAACGTCCAGAACACCGAGATGCAGGTGAAGTACCGCAGCTTCCGCAAGGAGAGCAAGCGGATCGTCTCCAAGGTCATCATGAAGTACGAGGCGCCCCAGGACGTTCGGCACCTCGGCTACCTGGTGATCAACAAGATCGACGGCAGCGAGGATCAGTTCGTGTACCGCCCCAGCTCCCGGCGGGTCCAGCGGATCAACCTGCGCGGCGAGGCGATCTTCGGAACGGACTTCGCCTTCGAGGACATCATCCCCCAGGAGATCGAGGACGCGAGCTACGAACGCCAGCCGGACTCGGAGCTCGACGGCAAGCCGGTCTACGCCGTCCAGGTGGTGCCGCGCCCCGAGGCCGACTCCGAATACTCCCGGATGGACGTCCTCGTCGACCCCGAGACCTTCGTGGCGATGAGAGTCGTCTACTGGGACCAGGACGGGCTCGAGATCAAGCAGCTGAACGTGGACGAGAGCTCGGTGACCGCCTTCGAGCACGAAGAGGACGGCGAGCCGAAGAAGATCTTCCTGGCCCTCGAGCAGAAGATCGTGCACCTGAAGCTCGATTCCTGGACCGAGCTCCGGATTTCGAAGTACGACCCCGCAGTGAAGCTGAAGAGCCGTCACTTCTCGGAGCGCGAGCTCACCAAGGGGCGCTGAGCGCTTCCTGGCCGCACAGCCACCGGCAACCGGCCCGCAGCCCGTGCCGTGAGCGGAGTCACGCTGGCGACCCGGGGTCGTCCCGATGGGGGGTGCTGGCGCGGGGCTCCGCGGTCGCCGGGGGCGGCCGCCTTCACGGTGAAGCACGGCTGCAGGTCCGCCGATGTATCGGAGAGCCCCGATGCGGAGGCCATCCCTGCCCAGATCCCGGAAACCGACGCGCCCCGAGCGCAGATCCCGCGGCCCGAAACCGCTTCGCGAGCTGGAGGCACGCGCGCGGGCAGCCGCCGCGCGTGGCGACGTCGCCGTGGCCATCGATCTGTTCTCGCGCCTCGAGGTCGAGGAGGCGGACGATCCGGAGTGGCCGCGGCACCTCGCGAGCCTCTACGGGCGCAGCGGCCGCGTCGACCAGGAGCTCGACGCACTGGTCCGCTGCGCCGACCGGCATGCCGCGCGGAAGGAGTTCATCCCGGCGCTGGCGACCTACAAGATGGTCCTCAGCACGGACCCCGGGCACGTCGCCGCCCAGCAGCGATTGAGCGATCTGCAGCCGCAGAGCGACTCGATCTCGGTGCACTACCTCGAAGAAGAGCAGGCCCGGATCTCCCGACGTCCCGCCCCGCAACAGACGGCGACCTCGGCCCCGCTCGACGAGCTGGTCCTGACCGAGATCGTGGAGGGTGCCCGGCCTGCCGGTCTGGGAGACGATCCGCTGGACGGCATCCACGAGATCCCGCTCGAGATTCCGCTGGACGAAACCCTGGGCGAGGATTCGGGCGAGGAGTTCGGCGAGGATCTCGAGTTCGACGACTGCATCGACGAGCCGCCCCGCTCCCGCCCTGCCCCGGTCACGCGTCGCGCCGCCGCGCCTGGCTCCGAGCGGGCGTCCGCGCAGCAGGAGAGCCTGGCGCACCTCGAACGGATCCCGCTCTTCAGCTCCCTGGACCGCCAGTCCCTCGGTCGGCTCGTGGAGCACGTGGAGCTGGTTCGCCTCGCGCCGGGAGAAGAGCTCTTCCACCAGGGGGATCCGGCGGGCGCGCTCTACGTGGTGGCGAAGGGCGCCGTGGTGCCGATCGCCGAGGGCGAGCCGCGGACCCGGCTGGCCGTGCTGGAGGCCGGTGAGTTCTTCGGCGAGATCGCCCTGTTCACCAACCAGCCGCGGAACGCCACCATCGAGGCCCTGGTCGACACCCAGCTGCTCTGCATCGACCGGGCGGTGATGTGGCGGCTCGTCCAGGAGCACGCCCAGGTCCTGTCCGTGCTGCTGCAGTTCCTGCGCGAGCGCCTCATCCAGCGGCTCGTCCGCACCAGCCCGCTCTTCCAGATCTTCTCGAGCTCGAAGCGGTCGGCGATCGCTCGCCGGTTCCGCTTCCTGGAGGTCTCGGACGGCAACGCGGTGATCGAGCAGCACCACCCCGCGGAGGCGGTCTTCATCCTGCTCTCCGGAAGCATGGACGTGGTCCACCGGGAGGGGGAGCCGGGGCAGCCGAGCGTCGAAGGGAGCGAGAAGGTCCTCGCCACCCTGGCGCCGGGGGAGCTGTTCGGCGAGATGTCGCTGCTGTGGCGCGAGCCTTCGCTGGCCACCGTCGTCGCCCGGGGCAAGTGCTGGCTGCTGGCGCTACCGGCGGAGAGCTTCCGGGAGATGCTCGACCACCACCCGGAGCTGGCGGAGATGGCGTCCCGGATCGCGCGGGAGCGGCGGGAGCAGAACAAGCGCACCCTGCGCGACGCGCTGGGGCACCGCGACGGCGAGGCCGGCCTCATCTGAGACCCGACACGGACGCAGCGCCAGGCGGCGTCCGCTACGGTCGCCGGCGTCCGTGACCGCGACTCCGTCCAGGCGCGTCTCCTCCTTCGAGCTTCGGCTCTACTTCCACGCGCTCAGCGGTCGGGCCTTCTTCTACATCCCGGTCCTCGTCCTGCACGTCCAGGATCGGTTGGCGGCAGCCGGTGTCGAGCAGGCCAATGCCGCCACGATGGGCGTGCTCGCGTTCTTCGCCGTCGGCATCGCCGTCGCCGAGTATCCGTCGGGGGTCTTCGCGGACTGGGCGGGTCGCAGTCGCAGCCTGGTGGTGGGCTCGGTCCTCTATGCCTTCGCGTCGCTCCTGCTGTGGTGGGACGGACCGCTGTGGCTGCTCGCGCTCTCGCAGCTGCTCCTCGGGGTCGCCTCGGCATTCCGGTCGGGAGCGGACACGGCACTGCTCTACAGCTCGCTCAGCGCCCGCGGAGCACTCGACCGCTATCCGGGCGCGCTGGCGATGCTGCGCTTCGCGAACCTGGCGGGCCTCACCCTGGCGGCGGGCCTGGGCGGCCTGCTGTGGAGCTGGCATCCGGCCTCGGTCTTCTGGGCCACCTTCGTGGCGGTCCTGATCGGCGCCCTCCCCCTGCTCGGGATGCCCGACGAAAGGCTGGCGCCCGCCCATCCCAACTACTGGGCCCTTCTGCGGGACAGCCTGGGGGTCCTGCGGCGGAGCCGCGACATCCAGCTGCTCGTCGGCATCGGCGGCACGGGAGCGACCTACTTCGTGTTCTCGTACTGGGCCGTCCAGGCCTTCCTGGTGGAGCAGGACGCCGCGCCCTGGATCCTCGGGCAGGTCACGATGGTGGTCACCCTGCTGCAGGCCTCGACCATGCCTCTCTCGAGCCGGCTGGCGCGCTGGCGGGCCGACTCGAGCCTGCCCTTCTTCGTGCTGCTGCTCGGCCTCACGGCCGCCTTCGGAGTGGTCGCGGTGGCGTCCCGGCAGACCCTCCCGGTGTTGGGCGCCGCCTCGATCGTGGTCGCCGCCGCCTTTGCGCCGCTGTTCCGGAACCTCGTGAACGTTCGCTTGCAACCCCTCGTTTCCGATGGGGTTCGGGCGTCGGTCCTCTCGCTCGAGACGTGGCTGGGCAACCTCTACTACGCGGCCTTCTTCCCGCTCGCGGGCTGGCTGCTCGATCTCTGGGGGCCGACGGCCGGCTACGCGGGCATCGGCGGAATCGTCGCCGTGACGAGCGTGCCCCTGCTGATCGCCATGGCGACCCGACGGCGCTGAGGGTGGGTGGACGTCCAGCCCACCCGAGGCGGCCGCCTCTCCTGGCGGGACGCTAGCCGGATCCGAAGCGGTCGCTCGCCCAGGTCGCGCGCCGCAGGCTGAGCGCGTACTCGCTGCAGTCGGTCCCCCGTGGCAGTGCGACCTTGCGGCTGGAGAGCGCGCGCGGAGGGACTCGATCGACGATCACCTCGAAGCGGCCGCCGGGACACTTCACCTCGGTGGTGACGCTTCCGACGGCCACGTCCGAGCGGTTCTCGCCCGTCACCTCGAGCTCGAGCCGACCGTCCTGCCAGTGCAGCAGGCGGCTCCGAAGCTGGAGCCACTGGGCGACGTCGAGCTTGCGGTTCTCGTCTCCGGTCAGCGGGGCAAGCTCGATGCGGCGCTGGTCGTGGTCGAGCGAGACCTGGAACTGTCCCGTCACGTTCAGGCCGAGCAGGCCCTGGACGCCCTCGCTCACGCAGCTCTCGCACACCGCGACCGTCACCCACTCGACCACGGCATCTCCGATCCAGACCGCATCCACGAGCACCAGGGGCGCCTCGATCTCCCCGTTCGCCGTCTGCAGGACGGCGATGGGAGCGTCCCGGGGAACCGGGACCTCCAGCTGGTCGAGGGCCTCGCGGCTGAGGGTCGTGTAGGTGGCTCCGGTGTCGAAGATCATGCTGAACTCTTCGCCGTAGCGCGGACCGTCGAAGAACGCCGTGACCTCCAGGCTCTGTCCCTCGCCTTCGTAGGGGACCACCACCTTGCCGCCGATGCTCCGGGCCCGGGCCAGCTCTTCGGGCGGACGCGACGGCTTGGCGGGCAGTGCGCCGGCCAGGGGGGTGTGCTCGGGCTCGGATCCGAGCAGCTCGATCATGCGCGCTCCGACCTCCACCACCCGCTCGCGAGACGACACCTCGAGCGGACCGGCGAGGTAGTCGAGGCCTCCACGTGCGGCTCCCGCCCGCTCGCCCGGGAAGTAGAAGGGCAAGGCGAGCAGTACCACCAGCGACCAGAACCACACGCACCCGGCCACCTCGTTGAGCCGCGACCCCGTACCGATCAGGCTTGCCAGACCGAGGGCCGGCAGCACGACCATCGCCAGTCCACCCGCGACCGCCGCGAAGCCGGGCAGATTGCGGTCCAGGCCGAGACCCGTGGTGGCCGCGATGGCGAGCGCCGCGACGGGCAGGCCGGCGAGCAGGAAGAACCCGCCCAGGAGGCGACCTCCGCCCCGGGGTCGCGGCGCGCTCGGTGGGCGCTCGTGGTAGGGCTCGTCCTCGGTCACGGCCCCAGGATAGCGGGATGCGCTCGCGCTCGTTCCGTCAGGGCAGCGCGTAGCCGTGCCGTGCCAGGGGCAGCGCCCTGCCCTTCTCGAGCCGCGCGTTCGAGTCCCGGAAGCGGTCCTCGAGTGCGCGGATCTCGTCGGGACGGAGCAGGTCCGAGATCTGCTGCAGGTGGCCCATGCCGGGCAGGCGGTCGATGCGGGGGGCCAGGAAGCTCAGCACACCGTGCAGTCCGGGGACGTTCACCACGCAGGTCGCGTTCGGCATCTCGCGCGCGTGGAAGTGGTTCAGGACCCGCAGCAGCGCGAGGGTGCGACTGCGATAGCCCGCATTGACGGGTGCGAAGGAGATCGAGTCGAGATCGATCGAGAGCCCGAGCGTCCGGCACAGCATGCGGACGAGCTCTGCGGGGCGAGTCGCCAGGTCCTCGTAGAGGAAGACCGACACGCGATCCGCTCCGAAACGGTCCTCGTACAGCTCCACCAGCCGGTCGTAGGCGAGGAAGTCGAGCGAGAAGTTCGGGGTCTTGTGGGGCTTGGGGGACGGCGTCAGGAAGCCCCGGATGCCCCGGGTGCCACCTCCCTTGATGTACTGCTTGTAGGCCGACGCGACCATCGCCTTCTGCTCTCGCACGAAGATCACCACGTGGCCGTCCGGGAAGCTCCGGTGCAGTCGATCCACCAGCTCTCGCGAGAAGGCGCCGTGCAGCCCGCCGGCGTGCAGGTTCCCCGACAGCTCCTCCTCGCTGAGCACGAGCCGGCCCCGGCGGCCCGCCATCAGGTTCGCGCGCGCCAGGTCGGGGTCGAAGACCAGCGGCGACGGCATCAGCAGGTTCTGTCGCAGGTCGGTCCGCGGGACCACCGCGACTCCCCGGGCCTTGGGGAAGAGCTCCTCCTGCAGCCACGAGCTGCCGGTCTTGTGGTAGCCGACGTGCAGGATCGGGCGCGGATCGCTGCGCACCATCAGCGTCGCCGAGCCACGCGGCGGGGATCGTCCCGGAGCTCGCCCGGGTCGAGAACGCCCGAGTCCAGCAGCTCGACGGCGACGGCGCGGGCCGCGATCCGGTGACCGCGAGCGTTCCAGTGCGGATCGTCGGGGAAGCGGATGCCGGCCACCTCCTGCGGCTGGCTGGGGAACGACGCGAGCAGGTCCGGGGAGCCGAGCCCGGAGGCCGGTGCCGGAAGCGCTCCGCGGAGGCAGTCCCGGGGATGCGGAAGGACGAGCCACGCGAAGCGCGCGCCCCGTCCCGCGCTCACCTCGCTCGCCATGCCGATCAGCTCCACGGACTCCTCGTCGATCCGGGTCGGGGCCAGCCAGTGGTGGATCCGCTGGATGCCCCGCCCGGTGAAGCGCGCGTTGTAGAGGAGCGCGCGGACCCGGTTGCCGAAGGTATCGAAGGGCAGCGGAACGAGCTTGCCGTCCCGCCAGCCCGGATACACCTCGATCCGTCCGTTCTGCTCGCGGAACAGGTACTTCGACGGATGTGCGAAGTGTCGCAGACTGCGCTCCAGCGCCGAGGACACCGGCGCCAGCACGACCCGGTCACCGGGGCGGATCTCGGGGGCCCGCTCCAGCAGCCGCGCCACCGATTGGCCGAGCCCGAAGCCCATGACGCCCGCGTTGCGGACCTCGAGGCCCGGAGCGAGCCAGTCGCGCGCCAGGACGCTCGCCCAGGTGTCGGCGTCCTCCACGCCGTGGCCGAAGGTGAAGGAGTCGCCGAAGAGCCACAGCCGGCTGGCAGCGGGCGCCGAGCCGGGCACCCGTCGCAGGCCCCGGGAGTCGATTTCGTACCGGACGTCGTAGTTGCCGGGTCGCGCGTGGCGCCCCGTCCCCGGGCGCGGCGCCCAGCCGAGGACCGGGTGCGGAACGTGGACGCGGGAGATCTGCTCGGCCCGGTCTCCGAAGGCCATGCGGCG
>JANQSB010000351.1 GCA_028284295.1 Myxococcota bacterium
AGGGTGCGGCCAACGAAGCCGCGCGCGAAGATGCCGGCTTCCGGGAGCACCTCGCGGGCCTGCGCGCCGAGCTCAACGACGGACTCCTCGCACTCCTGATGGCACGGCGCGACGAGATCGGACACCCACAGCCCCAGACCGCGGCGAAGTTCGTGCTCGACATGCTGGGCTCGCTGATCTCGACCCGCCTGGACGAGCTGCTGCTGCCCACCTACCTGGCGAATCGGCCCGATGCTGAGTTCGTCGACGAGGCCCTGACGGCGGCGGCGGCCTACCTGGAGGTCCACTCCGAGTGAGACGCAGGGACACCGCGGCGGCTTCGAAGCTCGCGCTGGGACTCGCGGCGCTGGTCCTCGTCGGATGCAAGTCCGTCGATGCGCAGCTCACGATCCCCGCGCCACCCGCCCAGATCTGGTCGGTTCTCATGGATGGGGAGAGCTACGGCGAGTGGAATCCGGTCCTCGTTCAGGTCGAGGGCGAGTTTCGAGAAGGAGCGAAGCTCCGGTATCAGATGATGACCGAGTCTGGTGAAGCCACGGAGGTCGAAGCGCGCGTCGTCGAGCTCGATCCTGGACGAGAGCTGAATCAGGCCGGTGGAGTCTGGGGGATCCTGACCTTCGACCATCATTGGATCCTCGAGCCCGTCGAGGGTGGGACCCGGGTCACCCAGCACGAGGACTACGAGGGAATCGGAGTGCTCTTCTTCGACCCGAGCTGGTTCGAAGCAGCGTACGGAAGAGGGAACCGGGCTCTTCGAGACCGGGTCCTGGCCAGCCTGCAGACGGAGCCCTCCGAAGGGGAGCAATCGCCTTGAGCCAGCGCTCGCGGTGAACGAAGTGGCGAATCGGCAGCCCTTCTGGATCCCGCGTGCGCTCGGCCCGGCGCGCTACCACCTGGCGGCATCGGAGGCCGCCTGTATCGGGATCCCGGGTCGACGCGCGCCGATGGGCGGAGTGACCACCGCAGCGGCGATCCATGCGATGGAGCACCACACCGGTAAGTCGCTCATCCGGGCGAGCTCGCAGTTCGTCGACGCGGCGCCAACCGACACGGATTTCGACATCCACGTAGAGATCTTGGGCGGCAGCGCGCGCCGTCCCCAGGCCAGGGCCACCCTCGCCCACGACGGCCGAGCCATCGCGATCGTGAGCGGATCACTCGGGGCGGACGAGGACATCGGCCGGAGCTTTCTCGCGGCGGGGTCCGTTCCTCGTCCATCGGATTGCAGACCGCTCGCCGCCCCCGCCCGAATCGCCGCGGGGGGGCTGTTGGAGCAATTCGAGCGGCGCCTCGCCTCCCAGGAAGAAGAAGCCGGTCGACAATCGGTGTGGTTTCGCTCGGTCGAGGGTCACCCGACCTCCGCCGGCCTGCTCGCCGTCATCAGCGACTTCGTGGCGGGTGCCCACCCGGACACCCGGGGAAGCATCGGCCTCGACAACTCGCTGAGAGTGGTGTCGCGGTCCCCATCGAGTTGGATTCTCGCCGACATCCACATCGATCACGTGGGTGACCGGATCTTTCACGGCGGAATGAAGCTCTTCTCCGAGGCCGACCAGCTGCTGGCGATCGCGAGTCTCAGCGCAGTCCGTCCACGCCCGGGATGACGCGTCTTCGGGGCCTCGCACGAGCTCCATCGGCTCGGGAGCCCGGTGCTAGATTCCCGGCTGGGAGGCGCAAGCTGTGCGGAGGCCTTCGTGACATCGGAAGAGATCCTCCTCGAGGCGACACGTCACGGGGTTCGGTTCCTGCAGATGAACCGTCCCGCGACCCGCAATGCGCTCTCCAACGATCTGACCCGCGCGCTGATTCGCGGCTTCCAGGACGCCTCCTCCGACGACGCCGTTCGCGTGGTCGCGCTCACCGGGGGTGGTGGCGCCTTCTGCTCCGGCGCGGATCTCAGCCGCAGGAAACCGGGCGACCGTCCGCCGGACTCCCTCGAGGCCACCGCGGACCTCGTCGTACAGCTGGTCCGGGGCATGCGTGTCGACTGCGAGAAGCCCGTGATCGCGGGGATCGACGGGGTCGCGATCGGAGCCGGGCTCTCGCTGGCCATGTGTGCCGACATGCGGATGGCGAGCTCCCGGGCGCGCTTCCATCCCGGCTACGCCCGGGTCGGCACCTCGCCCGACGCCGGCCTGTCCTGGACCCTGCCCGCGACCCTCGGGCACGAGCAGGCGATGCGCTTCTTCCTGCGCCCCCGGATGCACGATGCCGACGCCGCGCTGGCTCTGGGACTCGTCGGGGAGGTCGTCGACACCGAGGGCTTCGAGGACGCCTTCTCGGCCTTCTGCAAGGAGATCGCAGAAGTCGCACCGCTGGCCGCCGCCCAGACGAAGCGCCTGGTCAGCCGACTCGACACGCCAGAGAGCCTCGAAGCGCACCTTCGCGACGAGCTCCTGTACGCGGCCCGGGGATTGAAGAGCGAGGACGGTCGCGAGGCCGTGCGCGCGATCCGCGAGAAGCGCAAGCCGGTATTCTCCGGGCGCTAGGAGCGGTCTCCGGCAGTAGAGAGAGCAGAGAGAAGAGGGAGGGGAGGCTCGATGTCGTTCGCAGGCCGGGTGGTGTTCGTCACGGGCGGAGGCAGTGGCATGGGGCGGCTGGCTTCCCAGCGCATGGCCGACGCCGGCGCCAAGGTGGCTGCCGTGGACGTCAACGAGGCGGGGCTCGCCGAGACCGCCGAGGGGCACGCCGGGATCGACACCTGGCGCCTCGACGTCACCGACCACGAGGCCGTGCTCGCGACCATCAAGGAGGTGGAGGACCGCCTCGGTCCCATCGATCGCGTCTACAACGCGGCGGCCATCATGCCCACCGGGCTGCTCATGGAGCAGGACACCGAGACGATTACCCGCATCATGCGGGTCGACTACGACGGAGTGGTCCACGTCGCCAAGGCGGTCCTTCCGGGCATGCTCGAACGCGGCCGGGGCGACCTGATCAACTTCGCGTCGATCGCGGGATGGGGTCCGACGCTCCACTTCGGGGCCTACAACGCCGCGAAGTTCGCCGTGGTGGCCTTCAGCGAGGTCCTCTACCACGAGAACCGGGGGCGCGGCGTCCGCATCATCGCAGTCTGCCCTCCGCCGGTGGCCACGCCGCTCCTCGACCAGGCCACCTCCAAGCCCAAGGTGCTCGAGATGGGCAAGCCGATCGCGCCCGGTCGGGTGCTCGACGCGATCGAGCGGGATCTCGAGAAGGGCAGGCCCTTCTGCTTCCCGACGGCACAGACGAAGCTCGCACAGGTGATGCGCCGCTACGTTCCGGGCCTCGTCTGGTCGATGGTGCACCGGGTCGAGGGCCGATAGTCGGCGGTCGGCCGGGACGGGGGCTCGGCTCTCGCGTCCAGGAGGTGGCAGATGGCGGACCCGCGCGTCCCCAGCGACATCGAGATCGCACAGGCAGCGGAGATCCGACCCATCGGCGAGATCGCCGCCGCGCTGGGTCTCGGCGAGGACGACTACGACTTCTACGGTCGCTACATCGCCAAGCTCAGCCGGGACAAGTGCAGCGAGCTGACCCGTGGACCCGGCGAGGACGGCAAGCTCGTCCTGGTCACCGCCATGTCTCCGACGCCGGCAGGCGAGGGCAAGACCACCATCTCGGTGGGACTCGCCGACGCGCTGAATGCTCGCGACAAGCGGACCATGCTCTGTCTGCGAGAGCCCTCCCTGGGACCCTGCTTCGGCATGAAGGGGGGCGCGGCCGGTGGCGGCTACGCCCAGGTGCTGCCCATGGAGGAGATCAACCTCCACTTCACCGGGGACTTCCACGCCATCGGGCTGGCCAACAACCTGCTCTCGGCGGCGCTCGACAACCACATCCACCAGGGAAACGCACTGGGGATCGATCCGCGACGGGTCTCCTGGTCGCGCGTGGTCGACATGAACGACCGCTCCCTCCGCGAGGTCGTGCTGGGGCTGGGTGGGGTGACCAACTCGATTCCGCGCGAGGGCACCTTCCAGATCACGGTGGCCTCGGAGGTCATGGCCTGCTTCTGCCTCTGCGACGACCTGATGGACCTGAAGCGCCGCCTCGGCAACATCGTCGTGGCCCACACCTACGAACGGAAGCCGGTGACGGCACGGGATCTCGAGATGGAAGGGGCCATGGCCGCGCTCCTGAAGGACGCCATCCGACCCAACCTGGTGCAGACCCTCGAGCACACCCCCACCTTCGTCCACGGCGGGCCCTTCGCGAACATCGCCCACGGCGCCAACTCGATCATCGCCACGCGCACGGCTCTCAAGCTGGCCGACTACGTGGTCACCGAGGCCGGTTTCGGCTCCGACCTCGGCGCCGAGAAGTTCATGAACATCGTCTGCCGCCGGGCGGGGTTCTCACCCGACGCGGTGGTTCTCGTCGCGACCGTCCGCTCGCTGAAGATGAACGGCGGAGCGCCGCGCAACGAGCTCCATCTGGAGAACCCTCAGGCTCTCGAGAAGGGTCTCGGGAACCTGAAGCGACACATCGAGAACGTCCGCCACTTCGGTCTGCCCGTGGTGGTCGCCCTGAACCGCTTCGTCCAGGACACGCCGACGGAGCTCCGTCAGACGATCGAGAAGTGCGCCCATCTCGGCGTCGAGGTCATCGAGAGCACCGTCTGGGAGCACGGCTCCAAGGGGGGTCTGGCACTCGCAGAGGCCGTCGTGAACACCATCGACTCGGTTCCCCACGACTTCCAGTACCTGTACGAGGACGAGCTCCCACTCTGGAAGAAGATCCAGGCCGTGGCACGCAAGATCTATGGCGCGCGGGAGGTCGACGCCACCATGGCGGTGCGCAACAAGCTCCGCCGCCTGCAGGAGCAGGGCCACGGGCGGCTGCCCGTGTGCATGGCGAAGACCCAGTACTCGTTCTCTTCCGACCCGAAGCTGCTGGGAGCGCCCACCCGCTTCGATCTGACCGTGCGCGACGTCCGGCTCGCCGCCGGTGCCGAGTTCGTGATCGTCTATTGCGGCAACATCGTCACGATGCCCGGCCTGCCCAAGCGACCGGCGGCCGAGCGGATCGACGTCGACGAGACCGGCCGCATCACGGGTCTCTTCTAGGCCTCGGCCTGCTCGAGGATCTCGCGTTCGACGTCGTCCAGGCTGTCCTTGCCGAAGAAGAGCTCGTCGCCGACGAAGAAGCTCGGCCCACCGAACACGCCCCGCGCGACGGAGTCGTCGGTGTTGGCGATCAGCTGCTTCTTCACCTCCGGATCCTGCATGCCGGCGAGCAGCGCCTCGGCGGGGAGCCCCGACTCCTCGAGGGCGGCACGGATCACCTCGGGGTCGTCCATCTTCTTGGGGTCCGACCACATGTGGCGATACACCTCGTCCACGTAGCGCTCGAAGCAGCCCTCGCGGCGGGCGGCGATGGCGCCCCGCATGAGCTGCAGGGTGTTGACCGGGAAGTGGGGGTTGGGGCGGTAGTCCTCGATGCCGTGCCGGGCGAGGAAGCGACGCATCTCGAGAGCCACGTAGGCGGGCTTGTTCTTGATGCCCTGGAGCGACACCGCCGGCGAGACGTTGCCCGTCGCCTTGAAGACGCCACCCAGCAGGACGGGCACGTAGTCGAAGGAGACCCCCGTCCGCTCCTCGATGCCCGGGATCACCCGGTGGGCGAGATAGGCGTTGGGACTTCCGAAATCGAAGTGGAACTCGACACGCGGCGCCATGAGAACCTCCCGGAGCCGGCTCCGCGCGGCGGTGCGCGGGTCGGCTTGTGGAGCGGGACGCTATCCGATAAGGTCTCTTTAAGCAACTTGTAGATCGGGACTCCGTGTCGAGAACGCGCTTCGAGGACATGAACTGCGGCATCGCCCAGGCGCTCGAGCAGGTGGGCGACTGGTGGTCGCTGCTGATCGTGCGCGACGCCTTCTTCGGCCTCAGCCGATTCGCCCAGTTCGAGAAGAGCCTCGGCATCTCGAAGAACATCCTCAGCGACCGGCTGCATCGGCTGGTCGAGCACGGGGTGCTCGAGAAGCAGCGGCTCAACGAGCCGGGCAACCGCTACGAGTACCGGCTCACCCGCAAGGGCAAGGACCTGTGGCTGGTGCTCACCGCCATGCGCCTGTGGTCCGACCGCTGGGTGTTCGGCGACGACCAGGCGCCGCTGGTGGTTCGCGAGCGGGGTACGGGCCGGCGCGTGGCGGGCCTGCTGGCCGTCGACGAGAACGGTGACCCGGTGGATCCCCGCAAGCTCGAGTGGGCGCCGGGACCGGGAACGAACGAGGAGCGCGGCGGCTCGTCCGTCCACGCTGCAAAGGAGGAGTGACGAAATGACTGCGGCAGCCTGGAAGTCGACGGCGTGCATCCTGTGCGAGTGCAACTGCGGCATCGAAGTGCAGCTGGGCGGAGACGACGGCCGCCACCTCACGAAGATCCGCGGCGACAAGGCGCACCCGGCCTCCCAGGGATACGCGTGCGAGAAGCCCTCCCGCCTCGACCTCTACCAGAACTCCGCGTCACGGCTGACGAAGCCGCTGCGCCGCCGGGACGACGGCTCCTTCGAGGAGATCGAGTGGGACACCGCGATCCGGGAGGTGACCCAGAAGCTCGCCGCCATCCGGGACGAGCACGGCGGCGACAAGATCTTCTACTACGGCGGTGGCGGACAGGGCAATCACCTGCCCGGCGCCTACAGCCGCAGCACCCGCCACCAGCTGGGCATGAAGTACAGCTCCAACGCGCTCGCGCAGGAGAAGACGGGCGAGTTCTGGGTGGCCGGCAAGATGCTGGGCGGCGGCAACCGCAGCGATTTCGAGCATTGCGAGGTGGGGATCTTCCTCGGCAAGAACCCGTGGTTCTCGCACAGCATCCCGCGCGCCCGGGTCACCCTGCGCGAGATCGCGCGCGACCCGGATCGCTGCCTGGTGGTGATCGACCCGCGAAGGAGCGAGACCGCGGACCTCGCCGACATCCACCTGGCGGTGCGTCCGGGCTGCGACGCCTGGCTGCTGGCCGCGATGGTGGGGATCGTCGTGCAGGACGACCTCGTCGACCACGCCTTCGTCGAGGCGCACACATCAGGACTCGAGGAGGTGCTCCCGCACTTCCGCGAGCTTCCGGTCGGGGCCTACTGCGAGAAGGCGGGCGTGGAAGAGGACGCCGTGCGAGCCCTGGTCGAGCGGATCGCTCGCGCCGAGAGCATCGCGCTCTTCGAGGACCTGGGTGTCCAGATGAACCGCCACTCCACCCTCGTCAGCTGGCTGCAGCGGCTGCTGATGTTCCTGACGGGGAACTTCGGCCGCAAGGGAAGTGCCTACCGGTCCGCCCAGCTGGTCGGGATCGGCGACGACAACACGCCGGAAGGCACCCGGACCCCCGTCACGGGAGCGCGCATCATCTCCGGACTGATGCCCTGCAACGTGATCCCGGACGAGATCCTGAGCGATCACCCGAACCGCTTCCGCGCGGCCTTCGTGGAGGCCGCCAACCCGGTGCACTCGCTGGCCGACGGGCCACGAATGCGCGAGGCCTTCGAGGCTCTCGAGTTCGTGGTGGTGGTCGACGTGGCCCTCACCGAGACGGCGCGCATGGCCGACTACGTGCTGCCCATGGCCACGCAGTTCGAGAAGGCCGAGGCGACCTTCTTCAACTTCGAGTACCCCGCCAACTACTTCCACCTGCGCAGCCCGCTCCTCGAGCCGCCCGACGGGCTCTTCTCCGAGGCCGAGCTGCACGCCCGCATCGCCGAGGAGCTCGGCGTGCTGCCCGACAGCAGCGTGAAGGCCCTGCGCGAGGCGTGGGACGAGGGCCGCGAGGCCTTCCGCGCCTGCTTCATGGAGCAGCTCTCGAACGACCCCGGCTTCTTCTCCATGGCGCCCGTCGCCCTGTACCGCGCCATCGGCGACCGCCTGCCCCACGGCCTGGCGGAAGGCGCCGCCGTCTGGGCCCTGTGCCAGATCGCTGCCCAGAAGTCCCCGGACTCGATCCGTCGCGCGGACTTCCAGGGCGACGACCCGGGCACCCTCGGCGACGCGCTCTTCGACGGCATCCTCGAGGCTCGCAGCGGCGTCATCTTCGCGGTGGACGAGTGGGAGGAGAACTGGAAGCGCGTGTTCACCGCCGACGGCCGGATCCAGCTCGCGATCCCCGAGCTCTACGGCGAGCTCGACGGTCTGGCCGACGAACCCGCGACGCGAAGCGACGAGGAGTTCCCCTTCGTGCTGTCTGCGGGGGAGCGACGCTCCTTCACGGCGAACACCATCATCCGCAACCCCGCCTGGCGACGGAAGGACCCGAACGGCGCGCTCTACATCCATCCGGACGATGCCCAGCGCCTGGGCATCGCGGACGGGGGACGTGCCCGGATCGTGACACGGCGCGGGAGCGCGGAGGTCGACGTCGCCCACTCGGACCGCATGCAGTCGGGACACGTGTCGCTCCCGAACGGTCTGGGCCTCGACTACCCGGACGCCGACGCGCCCGGCGTGTCTCCCAACGAGCTGACCCGCAGTGAGGATCGGGACGGCTTCGCGGGAACGCCCTGGCACAAGTACACCCCGGCGAGGATCGAGGCCGCCTGACCGAGGGACAGGCTCCGTTCCAGGAAGCTCAGGAGACTTCCAGCCGGACCTCGAAGCGGTCCAGGTACGCGCCGAAGGGCTCGCGCACCCGCTCGGGCTCGACCCCGAAGTCCTCGCGCAGGTCGTAGACGACCTGACCGTCGCGACCGCGCGGGTGCGCGCGCAGGTACTCGCCGATCTGCGCCCGCGCCTCGGGCGTCATCGGCAGACCGGCGACCTCGTAGATCCGCTCGACGGTCCCCAGGTCGTCGGCCATGAACTCGTGGAAGAGCACGTCGACGGTGCGGTCCTTCGGAAGCAGGTGTCGGTCGCGCAGGGAGGCGTCGAGGAGCCTCCGGATCCGGTCCGTCCAGTACTCGAGGTACCACTCGGGTCGCGGCTCGCGGTAGGTCATGCGCGCCCCGTAGGCGAGCATGGTGGCGGACGACTGCACCACCGAGACCGGGTCGCGGTGGGTGACCACGATCGTGGCATCGGGGAAGATCTCGAGCAGCGGTCCGATCTGCTCCAGGTGCTGCGGGCACTTGAGCACCCAGCGCTCCCGGGGTCGGTACCACTGCAGGATCTGCAGCACGCTCTTCATGTAGCGATAGTGGGGCCGCTGGTCGTGGGAGAGCAGGTAGTCGCGCCAGCGGGGACAGCGCGTGATCCACTCGTGGTTGTAGCTGGAGAAGTCGGGCAGCTGCAGCTCGAGCTCCTCGTGGATGTGGTCGGGGTTCATCGGGTGCATGGCCGCGATGAGCGGCGAGCTCATCTGGAAGCCCTGCCAGGTCGCCTCGCTGCGCCGCCAGCGGGGGTCGACTCCCTCTGCGTCCGCCACGTCGTCGGGGCCGGGTACGGGCTGCTGGCTCTCCCACAGGGGCATCGAGCGCAGACGCTGGTCGGCGGCGATCAGGTTGACGAGGTGCGTGGTGCCGGAGCGGGGCAGTCCGATGACGACGACAGGCCGAGCGATCTCGACCTCGCGGATCTCCGGGTGGCGCTCGAGCAGCTCGTGGATTCGCAGACGGTTCGACGCCCAGCGCACGGCGTCGTTGAAGAGGATCATCCGACCGAGCGCGGTGCGCTCGGGGTCCTCGTCGGTCTCCGACAGCATCAGGTCGAGGCGCTCGTGGAAGTCTTCCGGACCGAAGTCCGTGAGGCCAGTCTCCCGGGCCGCCGCTTCGAGCACGGCCGGTCGCGTGAGCTCGACGGGGTTGGCCTCGCCATGCGCCAGGGCCGCCTTCTGGATGTCGCTGAGGACCGGATCGCGAAGGTCCTCGATGCGAATCGTCTTCGAGGCCATGGGTTCCGTCTTCAGGACTCGAAGTGGAAGCGCTCGAACTCGTTCTCGGTGGGCAGCCCCTGGCAGGCCCACATCTCTCCCGTGGCGGGCCGCATGAGCGCCGCTCCCGAGGACTCGATGCGGAAGGGGGGCTTCGAGCGCTGGCAGATGGCGACCGGGTCGCGGGTGAAGGCCATCCCCCACTCCGGAGTCGCGACGTCGAGCTCCGAGAGCAGCTCCTCGGCACGCTGCAGCCGCTTGCGCGACGACTCGCGCAGCAGCGGCGACTTGTCGGCCTGCTCGCGCTCCGTTTCGGCGTGGAGGCAGTGGTTGGTGTGGACGAGAGGAGCTTCCTCGAGCTTCGTGACCTCGCGGCTCCGGGGCATCGCCTCGACGTTGTAGCCCCGGCCGCTCGCGTCGAAGATCAGGTAGTTGTGGGCGCCGGCGAGCTCGGCTTCCAGGACGCAGTCGAGGGCGGCGTCCGCGTCCTGCTGCTGAAGCGCCTTGCGGACCACGAAGGGCCAGGTGACCCCGACGCGGCCCGTGCGGGCGGTCAGGTTGTTGATGCCCACGGCGACGCCGGCCTCGTTCAAGCCGATCTGGCCCAGACAGCCGACCGTCGAGAAGACGAGGGCGCGCGGCTTGCCCGCGGGCCGGATGTCGAGCATCACGACGTGCTCGGTCGCCGTGTCGTGCATGTCCCAGGTCTGGGCCAGGAAGCCCCTGCCTTCCGCGCATCGGTCGGGCACGATCACTGCCGTGCAGTCGTCCTCCTCCACGGCACCCCCGGCGCGCGCCCGCACGGCGTCCACGAAGTCCGTGAAGCCGCCGCCGATCACGGCCTCGGCCGCCGACAGGCCGGCGGCAGCCGCCATGGCTTCCATCTCCTCGCACAGATCGGGCGCGTAGCGACGATGCGCGGGCAACATCGCCTCGGCGAGCGCGATGGCGGAGTCGCGCGAGATCCGGTGCCCCGCCCAACCCCCGTCCGAGCTCAGCTGGACGCGCCCTTCCGCATAGCGACGGATCTCGTCCGCGTGGGCGCTGCCGTGTCCCTCGCCCAGCTGGGCGGGAGAGCCTTCGAGCACGAGATGTCGGATCACGAGGTCACTCCCTGCGCGCCCTGCGCATGGTCCGGATCACCGTCCAGAAGTTGACGCACGCGAGCGCGATCCGCTCGTCCCGGATCGTTGCCGACCGGCTGCACGCGAGCTGCCGACGCGAAGAGGTCGCAGCGGCACCCTGTTTCTCGGTCGCATGCCTGCCTGGGTTAAGCTCGCCCCATGTCGGTGGGAGCTCCGGGGGTCGTCGTATTCGGAACGGGCTTCGGGTGCTTCACCCACGTGCGGGCTCTCCGCAATGCCGGCTTCGAGGTGAAGGCGGTGGTCGGACGAGACCCCGAGAAGACACGCCAGCGGGCCCGGGCCTTCGAGGTTCCCGAGGCACTCGTGTCGCGGGACGATGCGCTCGCCCTGCCGGGCGTCTCGGCCGTCACGATCGCGACGCCACCGCACACCCACGCGGAGATCGCGCTCGCGGCGATGGAAGCCGGCAAGCACCTCATCTGCGAGAAGCCGTTGGCCCGCGACGTCGCCGAAGGGGAGGCCATGCGCGACGCCGCCGAGCGAGCCGGAGTCGTGGCCCTGGTGGGAACCGAGTTCCGCTTCGATGCGGGGCAGGCGACCCTGGCTCGGTGCGTGGCCCGGGGCGAGGTCGGCGAGCCGAGGCTCGCGACGGTGCTGCTGCACGTGGGGGTCCTCGCGGACCCGAAGGCCGAGATTCCCGCCTGGTGGGCCGACGCCGGGCAGGGGGGCGGCTGGCTCGGCGCCCACGGCTCCCAGGTGATCGACCAGATCCGCTTCACCCTGGGCGAGTTCGAGTCCGTCTGCGCCAGCCTGCCGCGGGTCGTCGAGCGCGGCATGAGCGCCGACGACGCCTTCGTGGTGCAGTTCCGACTCGCTTCCGGCTGCCTCGGGACGATGCAGAGCACCTGCTCGGATCGCTCGCCCCCGATGATCGAGACGCGCGTCGCGGGCACCCGGGGCAGCGCGTGGATCCGTGGCGTCGGCAGCGAGGTCTTCCTCGCCGACGCCAGCGGCACCCGCCGGGTCGACGTCGACGACGACCTCGCGGGCGGCGAGATCTCGCCGCCGCCCGAAGGAACGATGCAGACCGACTACGAGAAGATGATCGGCCACGGCCTCGACATCCCGCCGTGGACGCGGCTGGCCGAGTGCTTCCGCGCGCAGATCGAGGGCCGCCCGACGCCCTCGAGGTCGCGCCCCGCGCAGCTCGAAGACGGCATCGCCGCCCTGCGCGTACTGGAAGCTGCCCGGCGCTCCGCCGCAGAGCGGCGCTGGATCGAGCTCTGAGCCCGCTGGCAGGCCCGGGCGATCCGGCGGACACTTTCCCGATGATCCCCGAGCGCTACGCGAGCTACGAGAAGACCGTCACCCTGGGTGCCGCCAACTTCGCATCGGTCACCGGCGACAAGGCCGCGACCCTGGAGAAGATCGAGGCGACGATTCGCGAGGCGGCCTCCCAGGGAGTCGACATCGTCGCCTTCCCAGAAGAGGCGCTGGTGGGCGTCGGCGGCTGCGAGGTCTGCCGCTCGGGTGCGGTGCACTGCGACTATCATCACGACCTGGCAGAGACCGTTCCCGGGCCATCCACGGAGCGCCTCGCCGAGCTGGCGCGCGAGCTCGACATCTACGCGGTCTTCGGTCTGATCGAGCGGGACCCGGCCGATCCCGAGATCCTCTACAACGCGGCGGCGGTCGTCGGGCCGGAAGGCGTTCAGGGCAGCTACCGCAAGCTGCACCTGGGCTCGCTTCCGTGGGTGTCCGAAGGGGTGACCTTCCAGCCGGGCAACGCGCTGCCGATCTTCGAGACCCGCTTCGGACCGATCGGCGTCATCATCTGTTACGACTTCTGGTTCAACCCCGAGCTGTCGCGGCTGATGGCCCTCAAGGGTGCCCGGGTCCTGGTGAACTGCTGCGCGACCTTCAGCGGACCCGGAAAGCGCGACTACATGGTCCAGACCACCGCCACCCGCGCGCAGGAGAATCTCTGCTACGCGATGAGCGCGAACCACGTCGGGGGGCAGGGGGGAGACGCCAGCTACGCGGCCGGCCGCCTCGACGAGGGTCGCGCGGCAGACTTCCTGGGCCACAGCACCATCGCGGGACCGGCCTTCCCGCGATTCAGCCAGGTGTACGCCGAGGCGGGCGATGCCGAGGAGCTGGTCACCGCGACGCTCAGCTTCGAGAAGCTGCATCGCTGGGAGAGCATCTTCCCCTGGCGCGACTGGCGTGCCAACCACCAGTCCGGGACCTCCGAGCTGATCGCCAGCGAGTTCGCGAAGCTGACGCGGGGCGCCTGACGAGGAGCTTCAGAGCGACCAGAGTCGACGCGCGACACCCCCCAGGCACATCGCCCGGTCCGCGTCCGAGAGGCGACGGAGGGCGTGCTCGGCCTGCGCGACCCGCTCGCCATAGGAGCGGTCGTGGGTCTGGCAGAAGTCGGAGCCCCACATGATGCGCTCGGCCCCGAAGCGCTCGACCAGCGCCTCGACGCGAAGCGAAGGGTCGTCGTCGGCGCGAGTCGCGGCGTCCAGCACGTGGGGGGTGAGCTTGAGGTGGAGCCCGGGATGGCGCACGAGCGGCTCCAGGTCGGCGGGCGTGGCGAAGGCACAGTGGTCGAGCGACACGCTCGCGTCGGGATGAAGCGCCAGCGCCTCCTCCAGCTCGTCGAGCTGGTGGGGAAGGATCGTCACGATCACCTGCAGCTCCAACGACACGGCGGTCTCCCACAGGGACCGCGCGCGCTCCTCCGCCAGCCAGGAGCGGGGATCGCGCGAGAGCGCGAAGAGCCGGACTCCTCGCACGCCGCGCTCCTCCACCTGGCCGCGAAGCTCCGCGGCCGGGTCGTCGCCCTCGATGTCGACGCTGCAGGCCGCGACGAGCCTGTCCGGATGGGCCGCCGCGGCATCCGCCACGTAGCGGTTGTCGAAGGAGTAGGCGCCCACCGGTTGCACCAGGACGGCGTGGTCGACCCCGGCTGCGTCCATGAGCGCCAGCAGCTGCTCTGCGGAGTGCGGGGCCTCCCGGTACCAGGCGCCCGAGAGGTCCCGGGGCGAGAGCGGATAGCGACCTTCGTCCGCCGCCACCACGTGCGTGTGGGTGTCGACGATCAAGCGGAGCTCGGCGCTCCGGCGCCCACCTCCGTCGTCGCCTCGCCCATGCGGATCGTGATGAACTCCATGCCCTCCGGTCCGCAGGTGAATCCGTAGCGGTAGTTGGCGTGGATGACGATCGAGTCGTCGGGGCCGAGCTCCGCCACGCCGTCGTCGAAGGAACAGCCCCCGCGCAACACGATCATCAGCTCGTCGTGGTCGTGACTGTGGGGCGGCACCCGGAAGCCGGGCGTCAGCACGGAGCGGTTCATGAAGAAGCCCGCCTCGCCGCGCGCGAGCTTCTTGCGGCGCGCGCCGGTCTTTCGGGCCTGGGCGACCAGCTCGGCGGGCGGCGCGAC
This sequence comes from Myxococcota bacterium, assembly GCA_028284295.1. GTDB lineage: Bacteria > Myxococcota_A > UBA9160 > UBA9160 > UBA4427 > JAJDAN01. The sequence continues at coordinate 14,310 of JANQSB010000351.1, forward strand.
CTTCGGGCTCGCACGCAGCGGATCGTCCCAGTCGATGTCGCGGTAGATGAGGACCGTGGGCGCGTGGGCCATCAGCGACTCCCGCCCGGCTTCTGGGCGGCGAGCGCCGCCTCGGCCTCGAGGGCGAGCTTCTCCACCTCCGCGAGTGCCGCTTCGATCCGCGTAGCGTCCAGCTTCGCGAGCAGCGCCTCGCCACCGGCGAAGCGCAGCATCGGCTCGAGCTGGCTCCGGATCTGGCCGAGCGCCCAGGGCAGCATGGGCCCGAGGGCCACCCGGTCGAAGTCGACGATGGTCTGCCGCTCACCGCTGGGCTCGATGTAGTGATAGTGCGGCTCCTTCTCGAACATGTCGAAGCGCAGGTACTCGTGCCCGTCCTCGCTTCCCGCCACATGGAGCGAGACACCGTTGTCCTCGATGGCGTCGCCCCCCGTCGCCGCCTGGATCTCGTCCATCTGCTCGCCCTGGTAGTTGGCGGCCAGCTCGGCGTCGTCGAGAAGCCGGTACTCCACTCCGATCGAGATGGCACCCGCGTCGACCCAGGTGGTGTGGGCCTCGTCGGGCGGAATCGGCGGAACGCTGTAGACGGTGCCGGTCATCGATGGCTCCTTTCTCGTCTCGTCTCCCGTGGCCTTCCTCAGCGCTTCGAGAGGTCTCCGAACACGGCGGTCGCAACCCCGCCGAGCAGAGCGTCCTTCGCTTCGGGCTCCAGATCGAGAGCCGCGAGCCGGTCGAGCGCGTGGCGGTGCCCGACCACGGGGAAGCTGGTCCCCAGCATCACCTTGCCGACTCCCGGGCCCGCGATGAAGCGCAGCAGCTCCTGCGACCAGTGATGCGGGGGAAACGCGGCCGTACCCAGGTAGACGTTCGGGTGCTTGCCCACCATGGCGAGGGCCTCGTCGACCCAGGGCCAGCCGGTGTGGGAGAGCACGAAGTCGACCTCCGAGAAGTAGAGCGCGGGCCGGTCGATGCCTCCCGGGCGACCGCACTCGCTGGGTATCCGGCCACCCGAGGCCCCGGCCTGCATCACGACGGGCACCCCGTGTTCGGCGGCGAGCGCATAGAAGGGGTAGTAGTCGCGATGGTCGAAGGGCCGGTCCCAGCTGTGGGTGTGGATGTGCAGCCCGACGAAGCAGTCCTCTTCCAGGAGTGCCGCGGCGCGACGCACCCCGTCCTGGCCTGCGCTCGGGTCCAGGGTGACCAGCCCCGCGAAGCGACCGGGATGGGCTTCGCTCCACTCGCGAAGGTCCGCGGGCGCGGTGGTGAAGAGCTCGTAGGTCGTCGGATCCGCGTCCGCGGGCGCCTCCGCGCTCGGAAGCAGCAGGGCCTCGACACCGATCTCGTCCATGCGCGCGCGCATCGTGTCCACGTCCGCGAAGGAGTCGTCCTCACGCGTGCGGATCTTCAAGGGGATGCCCTGGGCGGCGATTGCCGCGTCCCAACGCGCGCGCCGGTCCGGCGTGAAGGCGTTGCACCAGTAGTCGATCCAGGCGGGGCTCATCCGCCCTCTCTCTCGTCCCGGAAGCGCTTCGGCTTGGGCGAGCTGTGAAGCTCGGTCCAGTCGTCGAGCTCGCCCGGAAGGGCCAGCTCCACTCCGATCCGGACCCCCAGCCGATCCTTGAGCCGCTCCTCGGCGGCGCGTGCGATCGCCGGACGCTCCGCCTCGGGCGCCCCACACACCAGGTGGACGACCATCTCGTCCCGGTTTCCCTCCCGCAGGGCGCGGACGAACCAGTCCGGCTCGAGGCGCGGATCGTCGAGCGCGATCTCCCCGATCGCCTCGGGCCAGACGTTGACCCCGCGCAGCTTCACCATGTTGTCGCCCCGCCCCGCGAAGGGACCCATCCGGCGCAGCCAGCTCCCGCAGGCACATTGCTCCCGCGGATACAGGAACGAGAGGTCCTGGATGTCGTAGCGGAACTGCGGGCTGCCGGTCTTGTAGATCTCGGTGATGCAGATGCCCCCGGTCTCGCCGTCGGGCACGGGCTCGCCACTCTCCGGGTCCACGATCTGCACCACGAAGGCGTCCTCGAAGACGTGAAGCCCTTGTCTCTCGGGACACTCCACCGAGACCCACTGCACCTCGTGGAATCCGTAGGACTGGTAGTTGGCCACCCCGAAGCTCTCTTCGAGCTTGGCGCGATCGCCGATGTTCGGCAGGGCCTTGAGGTTGAAGTCCTTCTTGGGGTCGAGGCCCATCTCTCGCGCGACCTCGGCCAGGTGCAGCAGGTAGTCGCCCGTCGTGAGGATGGCGGTCGCCTGATACTGGTGGGCCAGCTCGACCTGACGACGACTGCTCGTGACGTTGCCGGTCCCGGTGGTCAGCACCACGCAGTTGAGCCACTTGTGCAGCGCCTCGTCGAACGCGAAGGCGCCGTTGTGGGTCGAGTAGGCCCAGGCGTTGAGGACGACGTCTCCCGGTCGCACGCCCTGGAGGTAGAGGGCACGGGCCATCAGGATCGCACCGGCCTCGCGGTCCCACTGGGTATAGACAGTGGGCCTCGGGGCGCCGGTGGTGGCGCCCGACATGAAGATCCGGACCGGCTCCTCGCAGGCTCCGTCGATCGAGGCCCCCTGGTAGTCGCCGAGAGGCGGGTTCGCCTCGATGCTCTGGCGGATGTCGTCGACGCGGTAGGCGGGGAAGCGCGACAGGTCGTCGAGGCGTTGGAGGTCGCCGGGGCCCACTCCCGCGGCGTCCCAGCGCTTGCGGAAGAAGGGTACCCGGTAGGCACGCTCGGCCCGTTCCCGAAGGCGGGCGAGCTGACGAGCCTCGATCTCCTCGGGGCCCAGCAGCCAGTCGCCCTCGAAGTACTCGGGCGGCGGCGCGTGGGCGGCCATCAAGGCCGCATGGTCGACCGCCTCGAAGGGCCTGCGAAGCGTTCCGCTCACGGGCTGGCTTCCTCGAAGTGCTCCGGCATGTGGCTGTCCGGGAAGCGATAGAAGTCGACCGCGTTGTCCCACAGGATCTTCCGCTTGCTCTCTTCGGAGAGCCGCGGCTGCTCGAGGAAGGTCGAGACCGCGTGTGGGTACTTCGAGTCCGGGTGGGGATAGTCGGTTTCGAACAGGATGCGCTCGTCTCCGAGCTCCTCGATGGTGTGGTAGACGAGCCCCTCGTCGCACTCGGTGGTCACCCAGCAGTTGCGCTGGAAGTACTCCACCGGCGCGCGGGTGCATTCCGGCGTCTCGAGCCATCCCGCCAGCTCCACGTGCTCCTCGATCCGGTGCAGCCAGAACGGCACCCAGGCGCTCCCGGCTTCCATGTAGGCGACGCGCAGCTTCGGGAAGCGTTCGTAGACGCCGCCGACGATCATCGAGAGCATGGCCATCTGCGCCTCCATCGGATGCACGCAGCTGTGCCACTCCACGAAGCTCTCGAAGCGATCGGCACCCGCGGAGGTCCCGACCAGGCCCATGAACTCGTGCGTAGCGAAGGAGACGTCCAGGTCCTGGAGCAGCTCCCACAGCGGGTCGTAGTAGCGATTCCCCAGGGTCCGATGATCGAAGGGATTGGGGCGCGCCCAGAAGCAGCGGGTGCCCAGCTCCTCGTAGGCGTAGCGGACCTCTTCGACCGCGCGGGTGATGTCGCCCAGCGGAACCGGACCCGCCGCGAGCACCATGCCGCCCGAGGTCTCGCGCATCTCCTCCGCCCAGCGGTTGTAGGCGCGCGCCATGCCGGCCTGCAGGTCGGGGTCGATGCCGTCGAGCCACATGTCGTATCCCGGCCCGTAGAGGACCAGCAGGTCGACGCCCTCGACCTTCATCGACTCGCGCACGCTGGCGCCGTCGAAGCCCTTGTCGACCACCGGACCGTACTTCTCGCGCATGGCCTCGGTGGTCCAGCGCACGGCTTCCTGCTGGCGACCGTAGAGGGTCTTGTGGCTCTGGGTGTAGCGCCCGTCCACCGTCGCGGGACGGAAGCGGTCCATCCCCTCGAAGGGTTGTCGCCAGGAAACCCGGTGCTGGTAGCGCGTGTCGAGGAAGCGTTCCCAGAGGTCCTTGGGCTCCACCACGTGGGCGTCCGCATCGAAGATCTTGAAGCCGTCTCGCATGACCGTTCGCTCCTCAGGAGGTTCGGGTGTCTTCCAGCCAGTCCGGGAGGTCGATCTCCGGATTCGGCAGCTTCCGGGCCCCCTTCTCGTCCAGGAGCTTCTCGAAGCCTTCCGGGTCGGCGGGCCAGGATCGCGGGTCGCCCATCATCACCTCGAAGAGCTCCACGCCCTCTGGCCCCGCGACGAAGGGGCCGAAGGCCGCCCCGTGCTCGAGGGTGATGTGCATCCCCTTCGTGCAGCGGACGTCGCCGCACATCATCTCGCCTTCGAGCACGAAGAGGACATGGTCGCTGTTGTGGCCGTGCTTGTGGACGAGCATGCCCGGGTCCCACTTCGCGTACAGGCACAGGAACTCGGGCGTGAACTCGAGCCACTTCTCGAAGATCGAGACGCGGCGATCGCCGTGCTGCTGCGCGCGGACCTCCTGCCACTTCTCGTCGTCGAGGTGCCGGAAGCGCAGCGCCGGCTCGCGGCGGCCATCGGTCTCCTTCTTGCTCGTCTCGCTCATCCTCGCTCTCCTCTGTCGGTCCTCAGACGGGCTTGTCGCCTTCCAGGGTGACCCGGTGCATGACGCGCCGTTCGCAGTAGTCGGGCACGGCATAGTGCTGCACGCTGCGGTTGTCCCAGAAGGCGATGGACCCCTCCTCCCAGCGGAAGCGGCACTGGAACTCCGGCGATCGAACCCAGTCGTTCAGGAAGGGCAGCAGCCACGCGTCCTCCCGATCGCTCAGGCCGACGATCCGGACCGTCGAGTTCCCGTTCACGAAGAGGGCCTTGCGGCCGGTCACCGGGTGCGTGCGCACCACGGGATGCTCGACCGGCGGCCACTGCTCCTGCAGGGCGGGCAGCCGCGCGGGGTCGAAGATGCCGGCGGCGATCGCACGGCTCATGGGCTTCGTGATGTCGTGTACCGCGCGCAACCCGTCGACCAGCCGCCGCAGCGGCTCGGACAGCGCCTCGTAGGCGGCCACCGCACTCGCGAAGCAGGTGTCCCCGCCCACGGACGGGAGCTCGACAGCGCGCAGGATCGAGCCCAACGGTGGCTCGGCCATGAAGGTGTTGTCGCTGTGCCAGTTGTCCGCCCCCTCGCCCCGGGGCGAGGTCTGGTCGAGCACCATCACCTCGGGGCGTGGGCTGCCCGGGGGCGCCATGGGCGGGATGCTGATGGCGCCGAACTGCTGCGCGAATGCGACGTGCTGGTCCGGCGTGATGTGCTGATCGCGGAAGA
>JANQSB010000239.1 GCA_028284295.1 Myxococcota bacterium
GGCCAGAGGGCGACCGCCTCGCAGGCCTCGCACGAGCCCAGCCGAACGGCCTACGCCCCGCCCGCCAAGGCGGCACCGCCCGCGAAGGCGGCCCAACCCGGCCCGGCCTCCCGCGCCACGACCGGCTTCGCCCGCGACTCCGAGTCGCAGTCGGACTTCGAGCGCCGCGCCAGCGGCGAAGAAGCCGGCCTGACCGCCGGGGAACGCGACCTCGAGCTGCCCGAAGGCGAGAAGGTCGAGTGGGCGGGCCCGGAAGAGGCGATCGAGCTGTACGACAAGATCCTCGCCCGCTATCCCGACTACGAGCACAACGACCAGGTTCTCTACCAGAAGGCCCGGGCCTACGACGAGCTCGGCCGCAACGACGAAGCCATCGCGGTGATCGAGACCCTGGTCGCCCGCTACCCGCACTCCCGCTACGTGGACGAGGTGCAGTTCCGCCGCGGCGAGTACTTCTTCGTTCGGCGGAAGTACCTCGACGCCGAGGAGGCCTACGGCGCGGTCACCGCGATGGGCCCGATGTCTCCCTACTACGAGCTGGCGCTCTACAAGCTGGGCTGGACCTTCTACAAGCAGGAGCTGCACGAAGAGGCGCTCGACAACTACATCGCACTGCTCGACTACAAGGTCTCGACCGGGTACGACTTCGACCAGACGGCGGACGAAGACGAAGAGCGCCGGATCGCCGACACCTATCGCGTCGTGAGCCTGTGCTTCTCGGCGCTGGGCGGCCCCCGGTCCATCACCCAGTGGTTCGCCACCCATGGCCAGCGAAGCTACGAGGCCCGGATCTACAGCCGCCTCGGCGAGTTCTACCTCGAGAAGCTCCGCTATCACGACGCCGCCGAGTCCTACAAGGCCTACGTCTCCCTCTATCCGCTGACCAAGCGAGCCCCCCTCTTCCACATGCGCGTGGTGGAGATCTACGAGAAGGGCGGCTTCCCCCGTCTGGTCCTCGAATCGAAGAAGGAGTTCGCCGCCGCCTACGGCCTGCAGTCCAGCTACTGGCACCACTTCAGCACCGAAGACGCACCCGAGGTCCTCGGCTTCCTGAAGGGCAACCTCGAAGATCTCGCGAACCACTACCACGCCCAGTACCAGGGCGAGGAGAAGCAGGCGGAGAAGGCCGCCCACTTCCGCGAGGCCCTGCAGTGGTACAACGCCTATCTCGGCTCCTTCCCGCAGGACGCGGAGACGCCGCCGATCCACTATCGCATGGCGGATCTCCTGCTCGAGCACCGCGACTTCGGCGAGGCCGCGCGGCAGTACGAGCGAACGGCCTACGACTACCCCGAGCACGAGCAGTCGGCCGCGGCGGGATATGCGGCCATCTACGCCCATCGCGAGCACGAAAAGGTCGCCAACCCGGACGCCCGCGAAGCCGTGCGACAGGAAGCCGTCACCAGCACCTTGCGCTTCGTCGACCGCTTCCCCGGTCACGAGCACGCGGCCCAGGTTCTCGGCAGCGCCATCGAAGACCTCTACGAGATGCGGGAGTACGAGCTCGCCATCGCGAACGCCAAGCGACTGATCGAGGAGTGGCCCGACGCCGAAGAGAGCATCGTTCGCGGCGCCTGGGCGGCGATCGCCCACTCCTCCTTCGACCTGGGCCTCTTTCTCGACGCGGAGAACGCCTACGCGACGCAGCTCGAGCGGACCCCGGCAGAGGACGAGTCCCGGCAGGAGGTGATCGACAACCTCGCCGCCGCGATCTACAAGCAGGGCGAGCAGGCCAACGCGGCCGGCGACCATCGAGCCGCCGCCGATCACTTCCTGCGCATCGTCGAGGTGGCGCCGAGCTCGGAGATCCGCCCGGTCGCCGAGTACGACGCGGGCGCCGCCCTGATCCGCCTGGAGGACTGGGCGAACGCCGCAGTCGTCCTCGAGGCCTTCCGCCAGAACCACCCGGATCACGAGCTGCAGCGCGAGGCCACGAAGCAGGTGGCACGGGTCTATCGCGAGCAGGGCGAGCTCGCGCGCTCCGCCGAGGAGTACGAACGGGTGGCCCGGGAGGCCGAGGAGTCCGAGCTGAAGCGCGAAGCCTGGCTGCTCGCGGGCGAGCTCTACCAGGAGGCCGCCCTCCCCGACCGCGCCCTGGCCGTGTACCAGCGCTACGTCGACGCCTTCCCCGAGCCGCTCGAGCTGAGCGTCGAGACCCGCTTCAAGATCGCGGAGATCCACGCCCAGACCGGAAACGAGAAGGCGCGCCGAGCCGAGCTGCAGCGGATCGTGGACCTCGATCGGAGAGCCGGTGCCGAGCGGAGCGATCGCGTGCGCTACCTGGCCGCACGCGCGGCCCTCACGCTGACCGAGCGTCACTACCACCGCTTCGAGCAGGTCAAGCTGGTCCAGCCCTTCGAGAAGAGCCTCGCCAAGAAGCAGAAGCGCCTGGACGCCGCACTCGCGGCCTTCGAGGCGCTCGTCGACTACGAGGTCGGCGAGGTGACGGCTGGCGCGACCTACTACATCGCGGAGCTCTACTACGAGTTCAGCCAGGCCCTGATGGGCTCCGAGCGGCCCGACGGACTGACCGAGTCCGAGCAGCAGGACTACGAGCTGGTGCTCGAAGAAGAAGCCTGGCCCTTCGAGGAGCGGGCCATCGAGATCCACGAGAAGAACCTCGAGCTGATGGACGAAGGCGTCTACAACCGCTGGATCGAGAGCAGCCTGGCCCAGCTCGCCGTGATGATGCCGGGCCGCTACGCGAAGTTCGAAGAGACCAGCGGCTTGATCGACTCGATCGACCGCTACGCCTACCGGGCTCCGGCCGCCGCGGCACCGGAGCCGGCGGAGGCTCCCGCCGTGGAGCCCGGCGAGGGCGCCCCGTCCGAAGGCGCGCCCGCCGAGCCCCGAGAACCCGACTCCGCAGAGGTGCGCGAGCCCCGCGCAGCCACCGGATAGAGCCATGCAGATCCCCCCCCACACGACGCAGAGAAGCACGCGGCACGCAGCCCTGGCCCTGGCCGCACTGCTCGGCTTCGCCTGCGCGACTCCCGACGGCAAGCGGCCCGCGCCGGTGGAGACCCGGACCGAGGATGGCTTCGTCATCGAGGAAGAGGTCGGTGCGGGCCTCGGCGTGCGCTCGAGCTTCCAGCGCGCCATGCGTCTGCTCGAAGAGGAGCAGTACGAGGAGGGCATCGAGATCCTGCTCGAAGTGACCCGGGAAGCGCCCCACTCCAGCGCTGCGCACATCGACCTGGGGATCGCCTACCGGCAGCTCGACCGACTCGACAAGGCTGAAGCCAGCATCCAGAAGGCGCTCGAGCTGAATCCCCGACATCCCGCGGCGCTCAACGAGATGGGCATCGTGTATCGGCGCACGGGTCGCTTCGACGAGGCGCGCCAGAGCTACGAGTCCGCTCTCGACCTCTACCCCGACTACCACTACGCCCGCCGGAATCTCGCGATTCTCTGCGACGTCTTCCTCAAGGACCTCGACTGCGCGATCGAGAACTACGAGATCTACTCGCGCGCCGTACCCGACGACGAGAAGGCCGCCATGTGGATCGCGGACCTCCGCAACCGGAACGGCGAATAGGAGTGGCCATGTTGCGAAGACTCGGAACCGGCTTCCTGCTCGTCCTGCTCGCGGGCGCGGTCCAGGCCGCCGACCCGGCGCCGAAGAAGAAGGCCGTGGAAGCAGGGGGCGACAAGCTGCTCTCGGGCATGTCCATCGTCGGCAACGACGAGGCGCCCAAGTCGCTCGTGATCGTCCCCTGGAAGGGCTCGCAGCTCGGTCACGACCTCGACCTCTCGAAGCTTCACGACGACGGGCGCCAGCCCGTCGACAAGGACGTGTTCCTGCGCGAGCTCAACTACTACCAGATTCGATCAGGAGCGAAGTGACACGAGGTTTCGGCGGGCGACAGCACGCCGTGGCACACGAACCAGCCAAGGAAGAAGGAAGGAAGGAGGCTTCGGCCATGGGATTCATCTACTCGATCGTCGGGTTCTTCGTGACGGGAGGACCGTTCATGTACCCGATCCTGATCGTGTTCGCGGTAGGCGCCGCGATCGCGGTCGAGCGTTACATCACCCTCACGCAGGCGCGCGCGAAGAACCAGAGCGCGTGGACTCGCGTGCAAGCCGCGCTGATGAAGGGCGACTTCGACAGCGCACGCGACATGACCGCCAAGGACGACTCGACCATCTCCAAGCTGCTGGGGACCGGTCTGGCGCGCCAGGGCGCGGTCCGTCGCCGCGAAGACATCGAGATCGCGATGGAAGAGAGCATGATGGAGATCATCCCGCAGCTCGAGAAGCGCACGCCCTACGTGGCGCTCGCGTCCAGCATCGCCACCCTGCTGGGCCTGCTCGGGACCATCATGGGTCTGATCCAGGCGTTCACCGCGGTCGCCAATGCGAACCCGGCCGAGAAGGCCGACCTGCTCTCGGCGAGCATCTCGGTCGCGATGAACACCACCGCCTTCGGGCTGATGGTCGCCATCCCCTTGCTGATCACGAACTCGGTGCTCACCGCGAAGACCGGCGAGATCATCGACAGCCTCGAGATGGCCTCGGTGAAGGCGCTCAACGTGATCTCGGGCAAGGCCCGACGACAGGCCGAGGCGTAGCAGCATGGGACGGCGACACCACTACAGACGGCGCACCAAGGAAACGCCCGAGCTGGACATGACCACCTTCCTGAACCTGATGGTGGTGCTCGTCCCCTTCCTGCTGATCACTGCCGTGTTCTCGCGGATCACCATCGTGGAGCTCAGCCTGCCGACCTCGGCCGGCGGACCGGCCCAGAAGCCCGTGCCGATGCGGGTGGAGGTGGTCGTTCGCGACCAGGGCCTCGAGATCCACAACGGACGTTCGGTCATCGCGACCCTGCCGAAGGTGAACGACGAATACGACCTGGGCGGGCTCTCCGAGCTCATCCTGTCGCTCAAGCGCAGCTACCCGGACAAGGACGACGCTTCGGTCCTGCTCGAACCCCAGATCGAGTACGACCACCTCATCCAGGTCATGGACGTGGTGCGCAGCACCCAGGTCGCCAGCGAAGACGGTGAGGAGAGCAGTCGGCTCGCGCTCTTCACCGACATCTCGATTGGAGACGCGCCGTGAAGAACACGCGCCGAATGAAGCGGATGGCCCGCAACCGGATGACGGTCACGAAGATGAACCTCACCTCGCTGATGGACGTCTTCACGATCCTGGTCTTCTTCCTGTTGGTCAACTCGGCCAACACCGAGGTCCTGGAGACGCCGAAGCAGATCACCCTCCCGGCCTCCGTGGTCGAAGAGAAGCCGCGCGAGACGGTCGTGATCTTCGTGAGTCCGCAGGAGGTGACCGTCCAGGGCGAGATCGTGGCGCTCGTCGAGGACATCCTCGCTGCCGAGGGACAGAACATCGCCGCCATCGGCGATCGCCTGGCCCGGGTCAACGACAACGTCATCGGGATCAAGACCCAGGCAGTCGCCGAGAGCCGCGAGGTCACGATCCTGGTCGACCGGACGGTCCCCTTCCGCGTGGTGAAGAAGGTCATGTCGACCTGCACGAGCGAGGGCTACGGCCGCATTTCGCTCGCCGTGCTGCAGCGCGCGCCGGATGCTCCGGTCGCGCAGGGATAGACGCACCCCATGCAGGAAATCCCCCTCCAAGACGAATCGGCGCTGCAGGCCGAGCTGCTCGAGGCGCAAGCACGCCTCGACGAGCTGCACGGCAATCTGCAGGGCATCGAGGAGCAGCTCGAGGACCTCGCGGGAGAGCGCCAGCAGTACGACGTGCTCTCGGATGTCTGTGGCGGTCTCCAACGCCTCGAGACCCTCGGCGCGGGAGCCCTCTTCTGGGGCGACGACCACGACGGACGCGGCAACGGACAGCTGCGCTCGGCGCTCGAACGCGTGCAGGCCTTCGAGAAGCGGATCGGAGCCATCGAGGACCGCCGCCAGGAGCTGCTCCAGCAGATCGCCCAGGCCGAAGACCAGACGGACATCGTCGAAGACGACCTCTTCGAGCTGCAACGGATCAACGAAGAGAAGAAGAACGAGTGGGTGATCGAGCGCGAGGTCGAGTCCTTCCCGGTCCGTCCCGCGACCATGCCGTGGGCCCGGGGCGGCGAAGACGACCAGCGTTTCCGCAAGTCCCTGCTCGCATCGCTGCTGCTCAGCCTCTTCTTCGGGCTGATCTTCCCGCTCATCGACCTCCCGCTGCCCGACCCGTGGCAGCCGGAAGAGATCCCGGAGCGGCTGACCCGGCTGATCCGCGAGGAGCGCCCGGCCCCGCCGCCGCCCAAGCCGCAGACCCGGCCCGAGGAGCAGAAGGAGCAGAAGCTCGCGAAGGAGTCGACGCCGGAAGCCAAGCCCAAGAAGTCGCCCGAGAAGGCCCCCGCCTCGAAGGGAATCCTGGCCTTCCGGGAGAAGTTCTCGTCCCTGGCCGACAGCCGTCGCCCGGCGAAGCTCGGCGCGGCCGCCCGCATCCGCAAGGCGGGCGCGGCGGCGGCCGGGCGCCCGCAGCGCGCCCTGGTCTCGACCACCGGGCCCGGCGCCAGCGGCGGGATCGACATCGGAGCGCTCAGCCGCAACGTGGGCAGCGGCGGCGATGGCATCGAGGGCGTCGAGGTGGCTCGCGCGACGAGCTCGATCGCGGCCATCGGCGGCGACGACCGGCCCCTCAGCGACGGCCCCGGACTGTCGCGAACCGACGAGGAGATCCAGATCGTCTTCGACCGGCACAAGGCGGCGCTCTATCGGCTCTACAACCGGGCCCTGCGCAAGAACCCGACCCTCAAGGGTCAGATGGTGCTGCGCATGACCATCGAGCCCGACGGCAGCGTGTCGCTCTGCGCGGTGCAGTCGTCGGACATGGACGCTCCGCAGCTGTCCGCCCAGGTCGTCTCGCGCGTCAAGACCTTCGACTTCGGCGCCAAGGAGGGCATCCCGGCCATCACGATCCTCTATCCCATCGACTTCCTGCCCGCGACCTGACGGAGCCGAAGAGCGAAGCCACGACATCGAGCAGGACGAGAGAAGGACCACGACGTCGACCGAGGAGGAGTCGACGAAGCACCCCGCGACACCCACAACACGATTCAGACAAGGGCAAAGCCGCCGAAAGGCGGCGACGCAAAGTCACCGGTCTAACGGGCCCCGAACGGGGCCTCACGACGGCGGGACTGCCAACGAATCGAGGACCCGATTCCTGCGGCTCCCTCGTTCCGCGTGGCGTTCCCGAACGAACAGGCAGAACGAGAGAAGCGGATGCAGGCGCGGCAACAGAACGGAGTGCGGACACACGGCGGGGCGCGAGCTGCCCTGTTCGCCGTGCTGTTCCTGTCGCTCTTCGTCTCGCTGCCGGCCGCCGCGCAGGTGATCACCTTCTCGTCCGCGACGGCATCCTGGCGCGACGCGCAGGACAACGTCCCGGGAAGTCAACCGGGGGATCCCGTCATCACGAACGGGGTTCCGACCTCCAGCATCAGCTGGGGCGGGGCGACGCCACAGAGCGGCTACGACGTCACCATCACGACGAATCCCCTGGACCCGACCGAGTTCCCCGTCGCAGACTTCACGCACCGGAACTTCACCGTCCCCAGCCCCTCCTTGACCTCGGTGGTGCTCGACATCGTGATCGACTTCGAGGTGGATGGCATCCCGCTCGGCCCGCTGACCTTCACCTTCACCTTCACTCACGAGGAAACCCCCAACAACCTCGACCCCTGTCCCTATCCGACTCCTCCCGGAGAGGGATGCACCGACCGCGTGACCTTCCTCGATGCGCCCCTGCCCACGACCTTCACGGTGGGCGGGAAGACCTATACGCTCGGACTGACCTTCCTCGACGGAAACGGCGACCCCGTCGACGAGTTCATCACCAGCGAAGGAGGCGTGGCCAACACCGCGGAGCTCGATGTCGCCTTCACGCTGGTACCGCCGGTGCTGGAGGTCGCGAAGTCGGGCCCGGCGACCCTGGCTCCCGGGCAGGCCGGCGTCTTCACGATCGATGCCCAGAACACGGGCCCCAACGACGCCTTCGACACCACCATCCGCGACCTGCTCCCGGACGGCGCGACGGGCGGCATGTGCGACGCGACGCCCCAGGTGCTGAGCGCCCAGGTCTTCGAGGCCAACGGAAGCACGCCCGCACCGGGCAAGGGACCGTTGCTGCAGGGTACGGACTTCTCCCTCTCGTACACCGCCGCGGGGACCTGCGAGCTCGTCCTGACGATGTTGACGCCGCAGGCGGCGATCGCAGAGACCGAGCGGCTCATCATCACCTACCAGACGCAGCTCGACGGGGGCACGCAATTCGGCGTGTCCCTCACGAACGTGGCCGGTGCGACCGAGTGGTTCGATGACGAGGCCTCGAATCCCCTGCGCGGCACCTACACGGAGACCCTCAGCGACGGCTCCACGAGTGACGTCGACCATGAGGACGCCCACACCGTCACGACCGGTCTCCTCGACTATCTCTACGAGAAGACGATCGTCGATCCGGGCAGCGGCGCACCGCTGGTGACGGCGGATCCGGGTGACACGATCCGCTATCGACTGCGCATCGAGAACCGCACGACCGGGCCCCTCGTGGGGATCGGCTTCCGGGACGAGATCGACCGGCTCAACGCGTTGCCCCTCTTCGAGCCCGGCTCGCTGGCGATCGTCACGGTCCCCGTCGGCGCGGACACGAGCGGGACCGACCCGAATGGCGGTACCGCGGGAACGGGTCTCCTCGACGTCCGGAACCTGTCGGTCCCGGCCAGCGGCAGCGTGGTCGTGGAGTTCGACGTCACCCTCGTCGCCGCGATCGCCAACGGAACCCTCATCACCGACCAGGCCGAGCTGCTCGTCGCCGACCTCCCCTTCGGCCTGAGCGACGACCCGGGCGTGAACGGCGCCGCGGATCCCTTCGTTCCCGGCGACGAGGACCCGACGGTCCTGCCGATCGCATCGGTGCAGAGCTTCCGGGTGGAGAAGGTCCCCGCCTCCCTCGACGGCGATCCCGCGGTGCTGCTCGCCGGCGAGCGGATCCAGTACACGATCACCGTCGTGAACGTCGGCAACGACGACGCGGTGGACGCGACCCTGCGCGACGCGATCCCGGTGGGCACGACCTACGTCCCGGACAGCACCACGCTGAACGGAGCGCCCGTGGCCGATCCGGCCGCCGGTCTCGCGCCCTTCGTGAACGACATGCCGATCCAGGCGGCCGGAGCCGCGAGCCCGGGCTCGATGCCCGCCGATCCCTCGGCAGGCGCGGCCAACGTGGCGACCCTGGTCTTCGAGGTCCTCGTCGACGGCAACGTCGCCGACGGCACCGTGATCTCCAACCAGGCCTTCGTGAGCGCCGTGACGGGTGGCGTCTCCGATCAGCCCTCGGACGACCCCGGCACCCCCGTCCCCGACGACCCGACCCGCGACGTGGTGGGCGCGGCTCCGCTGCTCTTCGCCCCGAAGAGCGTCGTGCTCGCGACCGACAACCCGCCGATCGGCGTCGTCGACCCGGGCGACGTGCTCCGCTACACGATCGCCGTCTTCAACACGGGCACCGCCCCCGCGACGAACGTGACGCTGAGCGACGCGCTGCCGGCGAACACCACCTACCAGGCCGATACCGTGACGCTGAACGGGCTGCCGGTGGGGCAGCCCGACGGCGGCACCTTCCCGCTTCTCGCCGGCATCCCGGTGAGCTCGTCGGACCTGACTCCGCCGCTCCCGGTGGCGGGTGCCGGCACGGTGAACCCGGGCGAGGTGGCCACCGTGGAGTTCGACCTGCTGGTCGACGCGGGCACGCCTCCGGGAACCCTGATCACCAACCAGGCGCAGGTCGGGAGCGACGAGCTCGGCGTCACCCTCACGGACGGCGACGGCGACCCGGCGACGGGCCCCGAGCCGACCATCGTCCTGGTCGGAGCCGGCCAGCAGCTCTCCATCAGCAAGCTGGTGAGCGTGGTGGGCGGTGGCGCGGCGCTCGCGGGTGGCGAGGTCGAGTACGTCGTGGAGGTGCGCAACATCGCGGCGGTTCCGGCGCAGAGCGTGGTCCTCACCGACGACCTGGACGCGCCCGTGGCCGGGCAGCTCAGCCTCGTGCCGGGGTCGGCCCTCATGAACGGACTCCCGGCCGGCGTCAGCCTGGCGGGATCGCTCCTGACCGCGGACTACAGCGGTACCTACGGCGATCTGGCACCGGGCGCGAGCATCGTCCTGCGCTTCCGGGCCACGATCGATCCGGGCCTCGCCCTCGGCACGACCGTGGTCAACACCGGCGTCGTCACCTGGGACACGCCGCCGCAGACCGCCAACGCCAGCGTCTCCTTCGACGTCGGGGGCATGCCCGGCCTCGCGGCCCTGAACGGAACGCTGTGGCACGACGAGAACTTCGACGGTGTCTTCGACCCCAGCGAGACGCCGCTGGTCGGCTGGACGGCGGAGATCTCGCGCAACGGCCAGGTGCTGCAGTCCGTGGTGAGTGACTCGGGCGGCGGCTACGGACTCGGCCAGCTGCTGCCCAACGACGTCACGGGCGATCCCTACCTCCTGCGCTTCGTCGCACCGGGGGCCGGCGCCGGCACCGCGGCGCTCGGAACGCCGGTCTCCCCGTTCACGAACGGACCGCAGCAGGTGCAGAACATCGTGCTGAGCTCGGGCGCGAACCTCCAGGGCATCAATCTGCCCATCGACCCGAACGGCGTCGTCTACGACTCGGTCGTTCGGACGCCCCTGGCCGGTGCGAGCGTCACCCTGCTCGACGCGGTCAACGGAACCGCACTGCCGGCGGGCTGCTTCGACGACTCCGCGCAGCAGGGTCAGGTCACTCTCGCGAGCGGCTTCTACAAGTTCGACCTGAACTTCTCGGACGCGGCCTGCCCGGCCGGCGGGCGCTACCAGATCGCGGTCGGCGCACCGGGCCCGAGCTACCCCGGTGGCGTGTCCAGCGAGATCCCGCCGAGCTCGGACACCAGCACGCCGCCCTTCTCGGTCCCG
>JANQSB010000242.1 GCA_028284295.1 Myxococcota bacterium
AACGCGGCGCGCGCTGGATGGACGAGAACCTCTTCAACGGCGAGTACTACGAGCACGAGATCCGCCCCCTCCGGCCCGAGGAGCTGAAGCCGGGACTGCGCTCCGAGATGGGCGCGGCCGACCCCGAGAGGCCCACGCTACAGCTCGGGCCGGGCTGTCTCGTCGACCAGCTGGTCGGCGAATGGCTGGCGCGCTTGTCGGGGCTGGGGCGGCTCCACGACCCCGCCCTCGTGCGTCGCACCCTGGAGAGCATCCTGCGCTTCAACCATCGAGACGGCTTCCGGGACCACCTGAACGCCATGCGAGTGTTCGCGCTCGGCGACGAGACCGGGCTGCTGATGGCGAGCTACCCGCGCGGCGGGATGCCGGAAGATCCGTTTCCGTACCACTCCGAGGTCATGACCGGCTTCGAGTACGTCGTCGCCTCGCACTGCATTCTGGAGGGGATGGAGGAAGAGGGCCTCCGTGTGATTCGCGACATCCGGAGTCGCTATGACGGGGCTCGTCGCAACCCCTTCGACGAGGCAGAGTGCGGCCACCACTACGTGCGCGCGATGGCGAGCTGGGGCGCCATCCTCGCCTACACGGGCTTCGGCTACGACGCGGTGAAGGCTCGGCTTGCGGTTCGAGCGGCGAACCGCGACATGCTCCTGCCCTGGTCGAACGGCAGTGCGTGGGGAACGATCCGGCAGACGCACGGGGCAGACGGTTCGTGCCGTGTCGGGATCGAAGTCGTCGAGGGCAGGCTGCGGCTCGAGCAGGTCGCCGTCGGCGATCGCGAGATCCGCCTCGCCGAGCCGCAAGAGATCGGAGCCGGCGAGCTCCTCGCCGTGTGCCTCCCTGCCGCACCCGCAGCCTCGGCCGGCCCGCGCGCGGAAGACTGAAGGGCACCGCGACACGCGGTTGCTGCTCGCCCCGATCGCTCGTCGTGGATCCCGCCGCCCTCGCCGGGGATCGTCCAAAAAAAGGCACGGTTCGGAGGGTTCCGACGGGATAGAATGCTCTCCGACCGAGCCGGCCCGGATGGCGCGCTCGCATGGCGAGCGGGAGCCTCCGTCGAGGGACGGCCCGAGGAGTCAGGAGGTCAACGTGGGCGCATCTGCAACGACCTGGGATCGGAGTCTCGAGGCGCGCACGGAGGAAGCCGCCGCGCTGCCCCCCGAGCGCACCCTCTCGGCCACGGCCCGCCGGCTCTTCCTGGTCTGGACCGCGGTGTTCTGGGGCGGCGTGGGCCTGTGTGGCGCGCTCTTCTTTGTCGGCGTCCTCGACTTCGTGGCGAGCGCCAAGATCTCGCTCTACGGCATCAGCATCTGGCTGAACGGTTGGCTGCTGGCCTTCGTGGCCCGGCGCTCCGAGCCCCGCTCCCGGCTCGATCTCTACCACGACTGCCTGGTGATCTGGCTGGTCTCCTACGCGATGACCAACGTCCTGTGGGAGATGCCCTGGGTGATCTTCTCGCCCTTCGTCTTCCAGGACCTCCACAGCATCGACGACGTCGTCGCGCAGACCGACTACATGCGCTCGAGCATCCTGCACATGTACTGGTGGGTGCTGGCCTCCTTCGGGTCGGTGGACCTGCGCACGGTGAATCACGATCCCACCTTCTACAGCGTGGAGATCTTCTCCTTCGTCAACGTGACGACCACGCTGTGGTTCTTCCACCTGAACCGCAAGCGTTCTCCCTATCGCTACCTCATCGTCGTGCTCGGCTGCGGCGAGCCGATCGCGAGCACCTTCATCTTCTCCTTCGCCGAGGTCTTCGGCGGCTTCGAGAACATGGTGGGCGGCGTGGCCGACATCCTGCTGGCCCTTGTGTGGACGCAGTACCAGTACTTCGTCTTTCCGATGATCTTCGGCGTGCTCGCCTTCCGGCTGCTGGTCGAAGACCTGCGCCGCTCGGGGAAGGTCGGCAACCCCGCGTCGCAGCCCTGAACTCCGCGGGGTGCCCGCCAGGACGAGCCGCAGCGCTTGCGTCGGCGCAGTCCTTCGTTCCGACCACGCAATCCTCCCCGTCCTCGGTGTCTGGCTGCTCGTCACCTGGGGCTGCACGAGCTGGTCGGTCCTCTGGGCGGAATCCTACTGGCGAGGCGTTCACGCGCTCGACATCGGCGACCTGGAGCGCGCGGACGAGGAGCTTCGAAGCTCGCTCTTCTACGCCCGTTCGCGGCCCTCGTTCTGGGTGATGCACGTCCCGAGCCTCGAGCAGCTCGCGCGGGTGGCCATCCTCGATGGCCGACCCAAGGACGCTGTGCACTATCTGGGGGAGGCGCTTTCGCTGCGGCGTTCCTTCCGCGGCGTGCGGTCGGGAGAAGCGCTCTCCGTCTCGACACCGATCCTGCTCCATTCGCTCGCGCAGTCCCTCCACACCGGTGCGCGCCTGGTCGAGGTGGGATTCGTGAAGAGCGGCGTGGAGATCCATCGGCGCTATCTCGAGCACCTCGGCTCGGGCCACTACCGGGACGTGGATCTTGCAAGGGTGAGCGCCACTGGAACCCTGGCGGTCGCGCTCATGCGAGTGGGCGAGACGGAGCGCGCGTTGCCGCACTTCGAACGGGTGGTCGAGTACGGTGTCAAGATCGAGGACGAGAGATCGTACGGCCTGCTGCCCATCTATCTCGAGTATGCGGATCTGCTGGAGTCGCTGGAGCGCGTGGAGGAGGCCGAGGACCTGCGTTCGGTCGTACGCGAGATCGGTGGCCTGCCCGACTACTTCGACGTCGTCGAGGACGAGTTCGACCGAGCCGGAGTCGCGAATTGGAGTCCGGCAGAGCTTCCGTTCCGGTTGCACGTGGATCCGGGCCCAAGTGATTGGCGGTACGCTGGCGACGCGACCTCGCTGGTGGCCGAGGCGGCGGCGGACTGGTCGGATACGGTCCGGCCGGGGGTTCCGAGCTTCGTCTTCGTCGACGACCCCGAGCAGGCCCACATCGAGATCCGATGGGCTCCTCTCGAGTCGGCGGCGAACGGAATGGTCGGCCACGCCGAGCCGCGGATCTCCCTGGTCGATCGACACATCCAACACTTCGCGGTGACCGTCCTGATCGGAAGCCCGCGAGCACCGGTTGGAGTCGCGCAGCTCGAGCACGTTCTCCGCCACGAGCTGGGACACGCGATGGGCCTCCTCGGCCACAGCCCGAGCCCCGACGATCTCATGTACCCCGCACTCGATCGCGGGTCGCCGACGCCGTCGGACCGCGATATCGCGACCCTCCGGCAGCTGTTTCCCTGCGAGCCCGGCGAGGGGGCGGGGCTGGTCGTCACGCGGCGGGCGAAAGAGCAGTTCCAGTGCGAAGGGGCGAGCGACCTCCTCGAAGAGTGAACGCGAGTCTCGGTTCGGTCGACCGATGAGCGCTTGGTGCCCGGCCCCGATTCGAGTTCCTGGAGCGCATGCCGCGAAGGCCCCCCGGGTGCGATTCTCCCTGCAGTCCTGCCCTCGACTTGCCGATCACCCTCCTGTGACGGCGAGTGAACCCGGAGAGTCCTCGAGGCAGGCGTCCTCGCCGCGGCCCGACGACAGCGGCGCGCTGATGCGTTCGCAGGACGTGCTGCGGGCGCTGCGAGGCATCCTGGTCACCGCGGCCATCGGATGCTCGGGCGCCCTCGTGGGCGGCATCTTCTTCGACGACGGGCCCGCACGCGTGCTCGGGGTGACGACGCTCCTGGGTCTTCCCGGGGTGTGGTGGCTGGTCCGCCGCGGCGAGGCGACCCGGGCCACGCTCTGCCTGCTCGGCCTGTTCAACGCCGTCACCCTCTACGCGGTCATCTACGGGGGCGGCGTTCAGGACCCCACCGCCATGCTCTTCCCGGTGATGATCATCGCGAGCGGCATGCTCCTCGACCGAAGACTCGCCCTGGGCTCCTCCGCCGTGCTCGTCGTCAGCTGCGTGGGCGTCGGGGTGGCCGAGCTCTTCGGCTTGATCCACACGAACCTGACCCACGAGCTCTCGACGAGCGACGTGGTCTTCCAGGCGATCCTCATCGTGGCGGTGGCGGCTCTCGTCGCCCTCATGTCGCGTGCGCTGCGGGACAGCAGCCGGCGCGCCCTTCTCACGCACCAGAGCTACGAGGAGATCTTCAACGCGACCGGCGAGGGGATCCTGGTGCACGATCCGAGCGACGGCCGCGTGCTGGAGGTGAACGATGCCGCGCTCGCGATGATCGGCTACGAGCGCAGCGACGCGGCGGCCTTCGGACTGGACGCACTCGTGGGGCCGGAGGACTTTCGCCGTGAGGCCTTCGAGCGCGAGCTGGCTCGCGCGGGTCGCGCTCCGTCGCGCTTCGAGTGGTGCGTGCTGGATCGCGATGGGTGTCCCGTCTGGCTCGACGTGACCGTCCGCGCGGCCGCCATCCAGGGCCATGATC
The DNA here is from genome assembly GCA_028284295.1 of Myxococcota bacterium. GTDB lineage: Bacteria > Myxococcota_A > UBA9160 > UBA9160 > UBA4427 > JAJDAN01. Next base: position 4,363 of record JANQSB010000242.1, read on the forward strand.
GCGTCGTGTCGGTGCTGCACGACATCTCCGAGCGGCGCGCCCTCCAGCAGCAGGTCCAGCAGGCGGAGAAGCTGCGTGCGGTCGGGCAGCTGGCCCGCGGCGTCGCCCATGACTTCAACAACCAGCTCACGGTGATCCTCGCCAACGCGGGTCTGCTCGAGGCGGGGCTGCGCGGCGATCCGGAGCTGACCGAGTACACCCAGGCGATCATCGACAGCAGCCGGCGCTCGGCCGACCTCACCCATCAGCTCCTGGCCTTCGCCCGAAAGGGGCAGCGTCGGGACGAGCGGGTCGATCTCGATGCCCTGGTCGCGGACGTGAAGGTCCTGCTCGAGCGCAGCATCGACAAGCGGATCGAGGTGGTCCACCAAGCGTCTGCCCGACCCGCCGTGACCCGGGGAGACCCCACCTTCCTGCAGAGCGCACTCCTGAACCTCGGCTTCAATGCGCGGGACGCGATGCCCGACGGCGGAACCCTCCGCTTCGTGGTGGAGGCCCGCGACGACGAGGGATCGGTCTCCCTGCGCGTCGAGGACACCGGCGACGGCATGCCCGAGTCGGTGCAGGACCACGTCTTCGAGCCCTTCTACACGACGAAGGACGAAGGAAACGGGATGGGTCTGGCAGCCGTCTATGGGACCGTCGTGTCGCACGAGGGCTCGATCCAGCTCGAGAGCGCGCCCGGTCGGGGGACCTGCTTCACCATCGTGCTTCCCGCCGCGGCGGGGGAGCACCCGGAGAACGAGAACGATCCGCGGGCCGAGGCGCCGCCTTCCTTCGAGGGGGTGCGCGTGCTGCTGGCCGAGGACGAGCCCTCCGTCGCCCGCGTCGCGACCCGCATCCTGCGCCGACTCGGCTGCGAGGTCACCCACTGCGAGGACGGGGAGGCCGCGCTCGCCTGCCTCGAGCAGGAAGGGGACTACGATGTCGCCCTGCTCGACCAGTCCATGCCGCGGACCACCGGGCCCGAGGTCCTGGCGGCAATGCGCGACGGCGGTGTGGAGACCCCGGTGATCGCCATGTCGGGCTACACCGAAGCGAGCGAGTCTCCGCGCCATCGGCCGGATGCCTTCGTCCCGAAGCCCTTCACGCCGGCGGCCCTGGCGGACGCCCTGCGGACGGTGCTGAAGCGCGACACCTGAAATCCGGGGGTCTGCACTTCGTTCAGAGCTTCCCTAGCCTCTCCGGCATGGACTCGGAGCGATGAGCGAAGCCCTGGCCCCCGCCGACTTCATCCGGGACCTCGAAGCGCGAATCGAGGCGCGCCGGACCTTCGGGGGCCATCCCCTCTGGCACGAGATCGCCGACGGCAAGCTCGGTCGCGACCAGCTGAAGACCTTCGCCGTCCAGTTCTTCCTGCAGGTGAGGGAGTTCCCGCGCGCCGTGAGTGCCATGCACGCCAACTGTCCGTTTCCCGAGGAGCGCCGGGAACTCGCCGAGAACGTCTACGAAGAGGAGACCGGTCGGATCTCGGGCTGCAACCAGCCCCATCCGGAGCTCTTCATCCGCTTCGGCGAGGCCGCGGGGCTGCGTCGTGACGAGATGGTCGAGGGGCAGCCCCTGCCGGCCACCCGCGCACTGATCGACTGGTTCGAGCTGTCGACGAAGCAGCGTTCGTTCATCGAAGGCGCGGCCGCCATCAACCTGGCGGCCGAGGGGCAAGTGCCGGGCGCCTTCGGTCCCATGGCGCGTCGCCTCCAGGAGCACTACGGCTTCTCGAAGGAGGCGGTCGAGTTCTGGGACCTGCACGAGATGGCCGACGCCGACCACAGCGACGTGGGTGACAACATCGTCGTGCGGCACGCGACCGATGCCGCCATCCAGGCCCGGGTGCGGGAGGCGCTCCAGCACTCCCTCGATGCCTGGTGGCACTTCTTCGACGGGATCCGCGCTGCGATCTGATCCCGGCGCCTCGCGCGTCGCTCAGGGGCAGGTCGTGTTGCCCCCGCACGCGTTCCCGTCCATCTCCACACCGGTATCGACGGTGCCGGCGGTGTTTCCCGTGAGCGCGTTACCCGCGTATCCGGTGCTCGCCGCGAGATTCAGTCCCCAGCCGGTGTTGGTGCGTGCGGAGTTGCCGCGGACGCTCGATCCGGAGCTCGCCTGGATGCCGTCGCCGCCGTTTCCGTAGGCTGCGTTGTCGGTCACCACGCAGCTCACGCCGCACTGGATGCCGTCCTGGCCGTTGTCGTAGGCGGTGTTCTCCACGATCGTGGACCCGGTCGTCGCGATGATGCCATTTCCGGTGTTGTTTCCGGCCGTGTTGCCGCGGACGCTTGCACCCGCGCCGACCTCGATCCCGTTCCCGCCGTTGTCGTAGACCGAGTTCGCGAACACCGTCGAGTTGTCGCCCCCGAAGATCCCGACGCCGTCGTTCTCGTAGCTCGCGTTGTTCGACATCGTGGATCCGACGCTCCCCGTGATGCCGTTCGCCGTGTTGTCGTTCGCGGTGTTGTGAGTGAGGGTGGATCCGATGTTCGCGCTGATGCCGTTGCCCGCATTGCCGCGCGCGGTGCATCCGGTGACCACCGAGTGGACGCCGGCGAAGATGCCGTTGCTGCCGTTCTGGATCGAGGAGCTGTCGGCCACTCGCGAGCCGAACCCGACCTCGATGCCCAGGAAGCCGTTCCAGCGGGATCGGACCCGCAGCACCTGGCCTTCGCTGCTGAGGTCGATGCCGTACTGGCCCATTCCGATCACGCTGCCGTCCCGCACCGAGACGCTCGAGGAGCCTCCCACGACTCCGCTCCCCGTTCCCGAGAGCAGGCAGCTCGCGGCCGTCATCTCGCATCCGGATCGGATCAGTGCGAAGTGGTTCAGGTCGATGCTCACCCCCGGCGCCTGATTCGAGACCTGGATGGCCGTGGTGTTCTCGTCCGGCACGATGAGGTCGCTCGTCAGCCGGTAGCTGCGACCGGCCGTTCCGTCGATCAGCACCGGATAGCCCGCCGCGTCCCCGATGAAGCAGCCCGTCTGGACCGCACAGGTGTGGTTGATCTCGCGGACACCGTCCGACGCGCCGGCGACGGTGGGAATCGCCATGGCTGCGAGAGCGGTGGCGAGAGCCGCCGGGAGACCGAGAGCGAAGGGCAAGGGAGCACGCATTTCCGGAGACCTCGAAGCGGGGTGGCAGCAGCAGAGCGCGGGACTCCGGCCATCCTAACATGAGGCGGTGTCGCGGAAGCGCGCGATCGGACGCCCCGTCCGGTGTCCGGGCTGTGCGATGTCTGGCGACGACTTATGCTGTCCTCCTGCCGGTCGCTGCCGGCGCATCGAGCCGAAGGGTCGGGCTGTCACTCGAGCCCTCGAGAAGGGGGAGCATGGGTCCCGGCGGTGGCATCCGGGTGGTCGCAGCCACCCTCGCACTCGGCTGCGCGTCGCTTCCCGGATGCGGCGATCCCCCGGAGCCGACCCGCTCCCGCGGCCGGGTGCTGATCGTCGGGATCGACGGTGCCAGCCCCCGGCTCACCGGCCCGCTGGCGCGCGAGGGGCGGCTGCCGCAGCTGCGCGCCATCGCGGAGCAGGGCGCCAGCGGCGCGCTGCGCTCGATCCAGCCGCTGCTCTCGCCGCGGATCTGGACCTCGGTGGCCACCGGCAAGACGCCGGAGCGGCACGGCATCGTGGGCTGGGTCGACGTCGACGTCGGCGGCCGCGCGCGACTCTACACGGCGCGCGATCGGCGGGTGCCGGCGCTCTGGACGATCGCTTCGCAGGCCGGCCTCGAGGCGGGCGTCGTGAACTGGCTGCTGAGCTTCCCTCCCGAAGCGATCGACGGGGTGATGATCAGCGATCACGCGCTTCCCCGGGAGCGTCAGAGCAAGCGCATCCTGGGACGGCGCTTCGCCCGGGAGCGCGATGCAGAGCTGATCCTGGACGCGTCGCAGGCGCCGGTCCGGCACCCCCCCGACTGGCCGCTGCCGGACTCCGCGCAGCTGGCGCCTCGTCCCCGGGTCGCCAACCCCTTCGTCGGGGGCGCGGATTTCCCGCCCTGGGTGCCGCGGGAGAACCTGGCCGAGCACTACCGGGTGGACGAGCAGATCGTCGCCTGGGCGCTGGCTGTCGACGAGGCGCGAAGCCCCGATCTGCTGATGGTGCTGCTGCAGGGCATCGACCGGGTGTCCCACCGGCTGTGGGGCAACCTCGAGCCGGCCGAGCTCTATCCCGAAGCGCTGCGCCCCGATCCCACCGCGCGCGCCCGGGGCGCCGAGGCCCTTCGCAGCTACTACGAGTTCACGGACGAGCTGGTGGGGCGTCTGGTCGAGCGCTTCGGTCCCGAGGACCTGGTCATCGTGCTGTCCGATCACGGCTTCGAGGCCGGAGTCCTGCGCGCCGGAGTCACGGGCGCACACGAAACGGACGCCGCCAGCGAAGGCGTCCTCTTCGCACGCGGACGGGGCATCGCGCCCGGCAGCGGAATCGGATCGACCACCGTCTTCGACATCGTTCCGACGGTGCTGGCCTGGTGGGGCCTGCCGCCGGGCGCCGACATGGACGGCAAGCCGGCCCCGTTCCTGCAGGTCGAGGCACCCGATCCGGTGCCGAGCTACGACGGGCTGGCGGTCGAGCTCCTGGGAGACGAGCCTTCGGGCAACGAGCGGCGGATCCAGGAGCAGCTCCGCGCGCTCGGCTATCTCGAGGGCCTGGAGCTCGAGGACGTCGAGTCGGAGGCCGAGCAAGTCCGGCCCTGAGCGCCGGTCGGGTTTGACCGTCGCCGGCCCGGCCTGCTACGCCCCTCCCATGGACTCGCCCAAGCCCGACGCAGAAGCGCCCTTCGTTCGCGCCTGGGCCAATCGCGAGCCGGGCCAGCTCGTCGGGCGGGGACATCCGGCCGGCGACTTCCTCGAGGCGTATCGCTGGCAGGTGCTCGAAGACGGTCCGGGCCTCCTGCGCATCTCCGCGCACCTGCCCGAGCACGTGAAGAACCCGCGCGGACAGCTCTTCGGGGGCTTCACCCCGACCTACGTGGACCTCGTCGCGATCTTCACGGTGCGCGCCGGCGAGACCGAGGTCGAGAAGCGCTTCCGCACCTGGCTCGCCACCACCAACATGCGGATCGACTACTTCGAGCCGGTCGTGGGCCCCCACTTCACGATCGAGAGCCGGCTGGTGAAAAAGCGCGGCCGGACCAATTTCGTGGAGACCCGCTTCCTGACGGAAGGCGAGCTCGCCGTCTTCGCCGTCACCACCATGCGCGAGGTACCCGTCGACCGGCCGCTGGGCGACGGCTGAGGGTCGAGCGACCGGCGGCTACGGGCAGTCCGCCGGACAGCTCATCGAATCTTCGGGGGACATGCCGGACAGCAGGCAGAAGCCGTCTCCGCAGAAGGCGGGCTGGCAGGTGCCGCCGACTCCGTCGGGGCAGGTGTCCGAGTTGTCCTGGTTGCCGTCGTCGCAGTTCTCCATGCCGCCGTCCTGGTTCCAGACGAAGCCGTCTCCGCAGCTCGCGGGCTGACAGCTGGCGCCGCCTCCGTCCGGACAGCTGTCGTTGGTGTTCTCGTCGCCGTCGTCGCAGCCCTCGCCGGCCGTTCCGTTCTGGTTGCCGTCGCCGCAGACCACGAAGCTGCAATCATCGTCACAGGAGGCGCTCTCCCCGGAGTCGTCGCACTCTTCGAGCCCTTCGACGTTGCCGTCTCCGCAGACCGGCATGCCGCTGCAGCCCGAGGTGTCGAAGCCGCACGAGCCGTCGCAGGCCAGCGTGCCGCTCACGAATCCCTGGTCGCTGCAGGTCTGGCCCCCGAGGTCGGCTCCGTCGCACTGCTCGCCCATGTCGATGGTGCCATTGCCGCAGTTGCTGCACAGGCTGGTCAGGTACTGGCAGGTGGTGGGGTTGCATTGCAGGGTCCCGCCGACGAAACCGAGGCCGACGCAGTCCTGTCCCGCGAGGTCCATCCCGTCACACTGCTCGCCCATGTCGATGGTGCCGTTGCCGCAGTCGGTACAGCCCGAGGTCACGAACTGGCAGGTCATGGAGTTGCAGGCGAGGGTGCCGGCGAAGAAGCCGAGGTCACTGCAGCTCTGACCGCCGAGATTCGCGCCGTCGCACTGCTCGCCCATGTCGATGGTGCCGTTGCCGCAATTCGTGCAGAGCGAGGTCTCGAACAGACAGCTCATGTTGTCGCACTGCAAGGTGCCGCCGACGAAGCCGAGGCCGACGCAGGTCTGACCCGCGAGGTCCATGCCGTCGCACTCCTCGAGTCCCTCGACGTTGCCGTTGCCGCAGGTGGACGCGCAGTCGGCGGGACAGCTCATGGCGTCCTCGGAGGCCATGCCGAACGCGTTGCAGAAGCCGTCTCCACAGCTGGCCGGCTGACAGCTGCCCCCGATGCCGTCGGGACAGTCGTCCAGGTTGTTGGCGTTGCCGTCGTCGCAGCCCTCGCCGGCGGCCGCGTTCGACGTGCCGTCGCCGCACACGACCAGCGTGCAGTCGGCGTCACAGGTCGGCGTGTCGACGCCCATGCCGTCGCACTCTTCGAGTCCTTCCTGGACGCCGTTGCCGCAGACGGGCATGCCCGTGCAGTTCGAGGTGTCGAAGGTGCAGGTCTGCGGGTTGCAGGAGAGACTTCCACCGACGAAGCCCCGGCTGGCGCAGCTCTCGCCGCCGAGGTCCATGCCGTCGCACTGCTCCATCCCGTCGATCATGCCGTTGCCGCATCCCGGGATGGGGCCGCACGCCGAGGTGTCCACGGTGCACGACATGCCGTTGCAGGCGAGGGTCCCGCCCGTGAAGCCGAAGTCGTCGCAGGTCTGTCCCGCGAGGTCGGCCCCGTCGCACTGCTCGCTGTCTTCTGCGAGGCCATTGCCGCACAGGGGCCCGACCGTGCAGCTGGTACCGCTCTCGCAGACGTTCGTGTCCAGCTCGAAGGCACCGTCGCCGGCCGCCACCTGGAGAGCGGCGCCACCGCCGTTGTTTCCGCGGAGGACGTTGCCCCCGTAGGCCGCGTCTTCTCCCACCACCAGACCGAAGCCGAGATTGCCGGTCATGCGGTTGTCGCGGACCAGGCTGCCGGCTCCGGCGGCCATCCCCTCGACGCTGTCCTCGACCGAGCTGCCGTCGACGGAGGACTGGTCGCCGACGGCGATTCCGGTGCCCCCCGTGCAGGAGACGTTCACCCGTTCGACGCGCGCCCGGTTGCCGAGGGACAGGCCGTCCCGGCCGAATCCCTCGACGAAGCCGTCGACGACGACGGTGCCGACGCCCGACGATTGGACGCCGTCGCCCGCGCCCGACGAGGCGGCCGGGGAGCCGTTGCACGATTGCGGACCGATCAGGCTGAAGCCGTTGAGGTCGAGCCAGACGTTATCGGCCGTAATGACGATCGCCGTCCGGTCCAGGGGACTCGATTCGCCCGACACGTCCAGGTTGCCCGTCAGGCGATAGCTTCCCGGCTCGTCGATGAGCCACGGGTAGCCTCCCCCCGCCTGGATGGCGTCGTGGTTGATCTCGCGCACGCCATCGACCGCGTGACCCGGAGCGGCCAGCAGGAGCCCGGTCGAGGAGACGATCGCCGCGAGGAGTGAGCTGGCTCGCATCCCGGTGCTCGCACGCATGGTCGTCCTCCTCGTGTTCGGGTCGGGTCGAAGGCTCTCCGAAGCGTCCTGTTCGAGTGGCTGGCGGGTTTCGGGCGACGAGGCGGGCTCGGGACCCGGGCCGCGGGCGCGGCGACCTTCGCCCGACCGGTGCCTACACGGACGATTGTACGCCCGGCGCTGCGCTTTCGGCGCGGCTTTTCGAGGGCACTGCGGCGGCGGGCGGCGCCGGGGGCGGATCGAAATTGCCCTGCAATTTCAGCAGATTGGGTACCGCCCGCGGCTCGGAGCCCCGGCGCCGCGATGCTCATCGGAGACCCCGTCGGGGCGCAACGCCACGTCCTTCCGGGCGGCGACTCGCGTGCAGGGCGCCGTCTGCTAGCTTGCTCGCCGCTTTGGCCCGAGACGACCTCATTCAAGCGACCGGTGCCGTCGAGAAGATCCTCGGCGGTGGGCGCTACCAGATCACGCTCGATTCGGGGCAGACCGTGACCGCGCAGCTCTCGGGCCGAATGCGTCGCTTCCGGATTCGCGTGATTCCGGGCGACCGGGTGACGGTCGGGCTGTCACCCTACGACCCGACCCACGGCTTCATCACGTTCCGGCTGCGCGAAGGCCAGAACGCACCCTAGGCGGATCGGTTGGTCCCGAGCCCCTGGGTTCGCCTCGTCCTCGCCGGGCTGCAGGCGTGGGATCGGCTTCGCCTGCGCCGGCTGATGCGCCGGCATCCCGGGCTTCGCATCCACCCCACCGCCAGTACGAACCTGGCGGCGGCCCGCTTCGAGCTGGCGCCAGGGGCCGTGCTCGAGATCGGTCCGGGGGTCGTCAGCGAGCGGATCCCGGGCGAGGTCTGCTTCCACGTCGAAGCGGATGCTCGCGTCGAGGTGGGAGCGGACACCTGGCTGCGCTGCGAGGTCGAGAAGATCCGCCTCGTCGCCTTCCCCGGTGCGCGACTCTCGCTCGGCCCCGAGTGCTTCCTGAACGGCTGCCAGCTCTCCGCCAAGGAGCGGGTCGAGGTGGGGCGTGGCGCCATGATCGGCCCCGGCACCCGGGTCTACGACTCGGACCAGCACCCCCTCGACGTGGACACTCCGGAGAAGTCGGCCCCGGTGACCATCGGCGAGTTCGTCTGGGTGGCCTCGGACGTGACGGTCACGCGCGGCAGCGAGATCGGGGCGCACTCCGTGGTGGGCAGCCGCGCGCTGGTCGGGGGGCGGATCGAGCCCCACAGCCTGGCCTACGGTATCCCGGCCCAGGTGCGGGGGCGGGTGGGAACCCGCCGCGCCTTCATGTAGCCGCACGCGCACGCACACCCCGTCCACAGCAGGAGCAGTCATGGGACTCCGGATCGCCATCTTCGGCCAGGCCCCCTTCGGTCGCGACGTCACCGAGAGGCTCGCGGACGCGGGTCACGAGATCGTCGGCGTCTATGCCCCGCCCAAAGGCGGGCGCCCCGACCCGCTGGCGCAGCTGGCGGAAGAGCGCGGCTTCCGACTCTTCCGCTACAAGCGCTTCCGCAAGAAGGGCGTCGCCATTCCCGAGCTCGTCGACGAGTACGCGGCCCTCGGTGCCGAGCTGAACGTCTTCCCCTTCACCACGGTGATCATCCCGCCGGAGATCGCGGACCATCCGAAGCACCGATCGATCTGCTTCCACCCGTCGCTGCTTCCGAAGTACCGCGGCGGGGCGGCTCTCGCCTGGCAGATCATGCTGGGCGAGACCGAGTCCGGGGTCAGCGTGTTCCAGGTGACCGAGGGAGTGGACGAGGGGCCGCTGGTGGTCCAGAAGGGCGGTGTCGAGATCGGCCCCGAAGACACCGTCAGCTCGCTCTACTTCGACAAGCTCTACGCCATGGGAGTCGACGCCGTGGTGGAGGCGGTGGACGCCATCGGTGAAGGTCGTGCGACCTTCACGCCACAGACGAGCGAGGGCGCGAGCTTCCAGGGCCTGGTGGACGACGACGTCGCGCGGATCGACTGGTCGAAGACCGCTGTCGAGATCGATCGGCAGATCCGAGGCTGCGATCCGAGCCCGGGGGCCTGGGCCGAGCAGGGTGGTGCACCGCTGCGACTCTTCGCTTCCCGACTGGCTCCGGGCGATGCCGACGAGGCCCCCGGCACGCTGCTGGGCGCCGCGGACGGTCGCCTGCGGATCGCCGCCCGGGGCGGCGTCCTCGAGGTCGCGAAGCTGCGGGCCGGGGACGCGAAGAAGGGCTCCGCGGTCGAGTGGCTCGAGACCGCCGGTGTCGAGGCGGGTGCGCGTCTCGACTGAGCCGCGCCGGCCGGGGTCGCCCGGGGCGCTCGGCCTCGACCCCGCCCTCGATCGCGCCGGTGTGAACCTCGCCGGGGTGCTCGCCCCCCCGGATTTCGACGAGGCCGTTGCCGCGCCCTGGGCGACGCGGAAGCTGCTGCCGACGGCCCGGTCCGTGGTGGTGCTGGGATGCGGTGGGCCGGACTTCTTCCGGGCCTTCCGCAGGTCGCCGGAGCGTGCCCGGGTCGGACACGCGCTCGATGCCTTCCTGGCGCGGCTGGTGGGCGAGGCGCGGGCCTTCGAGGGAAGGGCGGGCTACACG
>JANQSB010000246.1 GCA_028284295.1 Myxococcota bacterium
CCTTCGTGACCGAGCGTGACCTGAAGATGGGGAAGGTCGCCCAGCCCGTCCGCGTGGCCCTGACCGGTGGCACGATCTCGCCCGGCATCTACGACACGCTCGAGGTCGCCGGACGCGACACCGCCCTCGCCCGCCTCGAGAGCGCCGCCACCAAAGCCCTCGAAGGCGCCTTCCAGACCTGAAGCCCCGGAGCCAGAGCCGTCAGCGGAAAGAGCGCAGCGCCAGCGCGAGGCCGAGCCGCCTTCTCGGCGAGGCCTCAGCTAAAGTGGTTCCCCAGCTTGGATTCGAACCAAGATTCGCGGATTCAGAGTCCGCTGTCCTGCCGTTAGACGACCGGGGAACACCGATCTCGCGGCGGCAGGAGATTACTGAAATGCCGCCGATCCTCAAAGGAAGCGGCCCCTGGCGGCCGGGCTGCGGCCGGATCAGCCGAGCAGCCAGCTCCGGATCGGCGCCAGCAGAGCCAGCAAAGCGCCGGCGGCGATGGCGGGGCCGAAGCCGAAAGGCGCGCTCGGCTTGCGGGTGACGACCGCCCATCCGATCCCGAGCAGCAGGCCCAGTACGGACGCGGCCAGGATCGTCTCCAGGACGCCCCACGCGCCCAGGAAGGCCCCGATCATCGCGAGCAGCTTGACGTCTCCGAGCCCCAGACCCGGGAACCACAGCCAGTAGTCGCCGCTGCTCGGACGCGGCGGCTCTTCACCCTCGCCGGGCCAGTGCTCGAAGCGTCGCCCCAACGCCACCGAGACGCGCGCGTGGAAGAAGCCGACGCTCCAGAGCAGACCCCCGCCCAGCACGGCGCCCAGGGCGCTGTCGCGCAGGGCTTCGAGATAGGGCACGCCGGTGGTCCAGAGGGCCACCGGCGCCAGCAGGAGACCCAGCCCGAGTCCCCCGATCGAGATCTCGTCGGGGATGATCTCGTGGTCGAAGTCGATCATGGCTGCGGCGATGAGGGCCGCGGCGAAGAGCGCGTAGAGCGGGGTGAGCCAGCCTGCCCCGAAGCGCCAGGCGACGGCAGCGAAGACGACACCCGTGAACAGCTCCACACCGGGGTAGCGGGGCGAGATCGACATTGCGCAGTGCCGACAACGCCCGCGCAGGAGCAGCCACGAGAGCACCGGCAGATTGTCGCGTGCGGCGATCGCGTGCCCACAGCCGGGGCAGCGCGAGCCCGGCCGGACGATCGAGAGCTCGGCGGGAAGGCGGTGGATCACCACGTTCAGGAACGAACCGATGGCGAGCCCGTACACGAATGCGAACCCGATCCACAGGACCGGGTCGCCGGTCGACTCCACGCGAAGCCCTCCGTCGCGCCGACGCTAGCGGAAGTCGCGACGGGAGAAGAGATAGCTGGCCAGGATCAGCAGCACCGTCGCGTAGCCGAGGCCGTAGAGGGTCGCCCAGCCGACCTCCGCCGCGGGGATCGGCAGCTGGTGGACGGCCTCGATGGTGACGTTGAAGCTCTCGAGGTCCGGCAGCAGCTGGAACAGGAAGTCCGCCACGGGCTTGACCGATTCGCTCTTGGCCTGCTCGCCCAGCAGCCGCAGGTCCCGCGACAGGTGCCCGAGCAGGTAGACGCCGACGGTGAAGAGCGAGGCGAGCATCGGGGTGGTGAAGGACGAGAAGAGGGTCGCCGCGGCGACGATCACGACCAGCTCCATGCCCACCAGGAAGAAGCAGACCCCGTGGCCGCCGTCGAGGGGCGCCCCGTAGCCGAGCGACACGACCGCGAAGGCGATGGCCATCACGCCCAGCATCAGCCAGGTCGTGAAGACCAGACCGAAGTACTTGCCCACCAGGAATTCGACCCGCGAGACGGGCTTCGACAGGATCGTATAGATGGTCCGGCGCTCGACCTCCCCGTGGATGAGCCCGACACCCACGAAGACCGCGATGCCGACGCTCATCAGGCGGATCGCCGCCAGCCCGACGTCCTGCAGGATGCGTTCGCTCTCGACGTAGGACAGGGTCGAGATGAGGACGCCGGTCCCGATCAGGGCGATCGCGAAGAAGAGCAGCGTGTAGAGGAGCTTGTTGCGAATGGCTTCCCGAACCGTGTTCTGGGCGATCGTGAAGACACGAACGATCATCGGCCCCCCTCCGCCGTGCGGGAGATCCCGGCCGCCGCCCCCGCCGCGTCGTGAAGTGAGCGCACCGGTCGCGCGCCGCTACCGGGCGAGTCCTTCTCGCCTTCCTCGACGGCATTCAGGAAGATCTCTTCCAGGGTCACGCGCTCGGGCGTCACCGAGACGACGTCCGCTCCGGCGCCGAGGACCAGCTGGAGCGCTTCACCGACGTGCTTCTCGCGCAGGCGGATGGCGATGCGCTCGCCGTGCCCACGCAGCTCTCCCCCCATCTGCTCCTCGATGCGCTGGGCCACCTCGGGAGCGACACCGGAGACCACCAGCTCGCTCATGCGGCCTTCGTCGTTCACGAACTCCTCGATGCGCCCCTCGTAGCGGATGCGCCCATGCACGATGACGGCCACCCGATCGCAGAGCATCTCCACGTCGGACAGGATGTGCGTGTTCATGAAGACGGTCTTGCCCTCTCCGCGCAGCCGCAGGATGAGATTGCGGATCTCCATCCGGCCGATCGGATCCAGGCCGCTCATGGGCTCGTCGAGGAAGATCACGTCGGGATCGTGGACGAGGGCCTGGGCGATCCCCGTGCGCTGCAGCATCCCCTTCGAGTAGGTGCGCAGGCGCGCATCGGCGGCGTGGCTGAGCCCGACCCAGTCGAGCAGGGTGTCGACGCGCTCCTCCCGGGACTCGGCGGGAACCCCCGAGAGCTTCGCGTAGAAGCGCAGGATCTCGCGCCCCGTCAGGAAGTCGTAGAAGTAGGGGTTCTCCGGCAGGAAACCGACGTGCTTGCGGAAGTCCGTCTCGCGCACGTCGCTGCCGAGGATGGAGGCGCTGCCTCCCGTCGACTGGATCAGCCCCATCAGGATCTTGAGGGTCGTCGTCTTGCCCGCCCCGTTCGGCCCGACGAAGCCGAAGATCTCGCCGCGCCGGACCTGGAACGAGATCCCGTGCAGCACCCGCTTCACCCGAAGGCCGAATCCCGGACGAAAGTCCTTGACGACCTCCTCGACGCGAACCACCTCCGATGCATCAGACGCCATCGGCTTCCTCTCCTTCCGCTGCGGACCCGTTCGACGGCGCGGCACTCGTCTCGACTTCGGCCGCTCCGCGGCTGCGGCGGGTCCGTTCCTCGATGCGCTGCTTGCGCCGTCGACTGTGCTCGTCGATGTGCACCTCGTAGCGACGGCCGTAGTAGCTGGAGACGATCTGGCCACTCTCCTCGTCGATCACCCAGCGCGAGCCGCGCCGCAGGGGCGCCGGCAACGACGAGGGCTCGGCGTCCGGCAACGCGGGCAGCACTCCCTGGTTGCCCACGACCAGCTGCTCGACGAACTCGATGTCCCGACCGTGCAGCTTCTTGTAGTTCTCGCGAGCCTCGTCGAGCTGCCGGGCCCGCCATTCCACTTCCACCTCGTCGAGCGCCGCCTGGTACTCCGCGCGGGAGGCCTCGTCCTCCGTCGTGCGCACCAGCTCCTCGAGGAAGAGTCCGGCCGCAGCGAGGCTGGCGCTCTCCGAACGCAGCCGTGCCACGAGGCGCGGCAGGTACTGGGGCGAGCCGGTCATCTGGCTGGCCTCGTGCAGGATGTCCGCGGCGCCCGCGTTGTCCTCGAGGTAGTAGAAGAGGTTGAATCCGAGGTAGAAGCGGTTGCGCCACTCGTCCGGGTGGTAGTCGAAGGAGCGGCGCAGCAGCATGTTGCCGTGGCGGACATCGTCCAGGGTGTCGGTCAGCCAGACTGCCGCGAACCGATAGGGATGGTCGACCCAGGGGTCGAGGGTGGTGACGACGTCGATCAGGCGGCCCAGGTGGGTCGACTGGCTCTGCGGGTCGAAGCTGCCACCGGCCAACAGCACCGCCTGAACCCAGTAGTAGTCGGCCAGCACCGCGTCGAAGCCCAGGGACATCGCCTTGGCGAACTCGGGGCGCGGGACGTATGCGTCCCCCTTCTGGGTCTTCACCTCGTGGGGGAGCTGGCGATGCGCCGCCGTCGTCAGCAGGACCACTCCTGCCAGGAGTACGACGGTCCCGATCCGCCTTGCCGCCTTCCCCTCCGGAAGCACGCGCGACACGACAACGGTTCCCCGGAGACCTAGAAGTCGTCGATCGCCTTGTTGACGGCGACCTGGTCGAAGATCGGCGCGCTGGCGGCGTCGACCGGGGGCGTGTACCCGAACATGGCCGAGAGGCAGTTGTTGCCGGAGTTGTCGGGGTGCACGTACATGATGGCGCTCTGCGAGTTGTCCCCGTCGATGTCACCGTAGGCCGTCGCGGTGAAGCACTTCGCGCACGCGCAGGCGACGCCGAGGGTGTTCGTGTCGTAGTCGAAGTACACCTCGCCTTCGGCCTCCCAGCCGATCTCGGCGAAGGCGGTGCTCAGGCTGCTGCTGTCGCGCGCGGTCTCGCCGGGCACGTTCGCGAGCGTGTTGCCCGGCTCGGCAGGTGCCACGCCGACGAAGTTGTCGTGCAGGGCGTGGAAGGCCTTCTGGCTGTTGGCCAGCGCGGCCAGGTTCATGTAGGCCTCGCTGCGCTTGGCCTTCCACTGGTAGGTCCGGAAGGAGGGAATCGCGACGGCGGCCAGGATGCCGACGATCGCTACGGAGACCATCAGCTCGAGGATCGTGAAGCCTCGGGCGTTGCGTCGGTTCTGGTTGTCCATCGTTCGTCTCCCGTCGTTCCGCAGAATCTGGTGATTGGTCTTGCTGGGCTCTGGGGGGGACTGGAATCTCGGAGGGGAAATGGAATCGGGAGGGCCGACCGGAGTCGACCCTCCCGATGCCGGATCGAGTCCTTAGAACTCGCTCTGACCCGACAGGCCGTCGCAGGGACCGACCTGGTCCTTCACGCTGGCGGTCTTGGCCACGGCGTCCCAGACGCCGACGCCCGCACCACCACCACAGCCGAGGGCCGCGGCGGCAGAAACGCCGTGCGAGTAGCCCCAGACCTGGTTGGCGCCCGTGCCGTCGATGTTGGCCTGCGCGCCGATGTTGAAGCTGTTGGCGCCGACGGTCGTGGCGTACTGGAAGTACACCTTGCCCTCGGGCGCCCAGCCGAGCACACCGAAGCCCGCACCGGCCACACCGGCCTGCGCGTCCGTGAAGTCCACCTTCGCGGTCGGCAGCGTGGCCGGCGAAGCGGTGGCACCCACGTAGGTCGCGAACTCGGAGTTGTAGGCCACCTCGGCGGTCCGGATGGCCGCGATGTTGACCTTGCCCTCAGAGCTCTTGGCCTTGAGCTGGAAGCGCAGGAAGTTCGGGATGGCGATGGCCGCCAGGATTCCGATGATCGCAACCACGATCATCAGCTCGATCAGGGTGAAACCCTTGTTCCGCTTGCGAAGAAGCTTGCTCATGCTGGTTTGGTTCCTTTGTTGTCCGTCGGGACTCGGTTGGCTCCCCCGACGTTGGGGAGCCGACATCGCGGTCACCCCGGGTTCGCTATCTGAGGGGTCCCAGAGCAACCCACGTGCCAACGGTGCGGATGCCACTCCATGCATCGGCAGCTCGCGGTGGCGCACTTGAGCACCGCAGCACAATTCCGATCCGGCCAGTCTGTGTCCTGGCGCACGAAATCCACGGGGCGACGCGCCCACAGTGACGAATCGCGTCCCTCGCGCCGACGTTTTCCGTCAGTCGACGGCCGTGCCGCATGACCGCGGCCAAGTTGACACACCTACGCAGCTGGCTAATTTGCCGGCGCTTTTCCGGTTGCTCCCATCGTCTAGCGGCCTAGGACGGGGCCCTCTCAAGGCTCAAACACGGGTTCGATTCCCGTTGGGAGCACCAATTCCGCTGAGGCCTCGCCGAGAAGGCGGCTCGCCCTCGCGCTGCGCTGAAGGCTCCGGGTCCGCTGAGGCGTCGCCGAGAAGGCGGCTCGGCCTCGCGCTGGCGCTCTCTTCGCTGAGGCCTTGCCGAGGGGGCGGATCGCAGGTGGGTTGCGGGCGATTCGCGTGGGGTTGGAAGGGTCTACTCTCCCGGGTCCCGTCAACCCGAGCCCCGGTGGTCCTGTTTGAGTCGCTTCTGCTTTGCGTTTCTGGATTGTGAGTTCGGGGGGCTGGATCCCCTGCTGCACGACATCACCGAGATCGGCGTGGTGCTGACCGACTACCGCCTCAAGGAGCTCTCGACGGCCGAGTGGAAGGTGCGCCCGCGGCCGGAGCGGGTCTCCGAGGAGGCCGCGAAGATCTTCGGCTACGACGAGGCGGTCTGGGCCGAGGCGCCCGGCGTCCGCCAGGTGCTGACCGAGCTCGCCGGCATGATGCCAGCGGATGCCACGGTCGTGCCGGCGGGCCAGAACGTGAGAATGGACGTCTCCTTCCTCGAGCTCGCCTACAAGAAGTGCGAGATCCCCTACCCCTTCGACTACCACGTCATCGACCTGGCGACGCTCTTCTACTCCTGGTCGTTGGTGGCTGGGGAGACCGTGCCGGCCCTGTCGCTCCGCCAGGCCGCGACCACGGCGGGCCTCCTGAACGGCGACGGCGTGGCGCACCGCGCGCTGGCGGATGCGCGGCTCACCCTCGACGCGTTCCGCCACTTCATCGGGCGGCTCGCAGCACGCGAGCCCGCCGACCCCGTCCCCGAGCCCTGGGAATAGGTCGGGCCTTCCGGATCCCGGCCCCAGCGCGGTCCGGGTGCGACGGATCGATGGCGATCAGCGGATCCCGCGAAGCTGGCGCTCCCACTTGTCGACGGCGAGAAGATCGATCCACGCGAGCAGGGGCAGGACGACCCGAGCCCCCGTGCTGCGTGGCCGGAAGCAGAGCGCCGAGGCGAAGTCGATGAGTACGGGCCGCTGCCCGCCGCCCTCCGCCAGGACGTTGCTGCGATGGCGCAGGTCGAGATGGACGACGCCTCGTGCGTGCATCTCCCGGACCGCCTGGCGCAGCGCCGTCACGAAGTCGGGGGACACGCGGCCCGCGAGCCCCGTCCCCATGACCTCGCCGGGCCGGTACTCCACCGCGAACGCCAGGGAGTCGATCACCGCCCGCACGCGTGGAACCGCCGGGTGCCCCTCCAGCTGCCGGTAGGCACGAAGCTCCCGCTGCACCAGCCAGGCACCCAGCCAGCGGGCCACGAGCCCGCTCTCCGCGAAGTCCTTGACGACCACGCAGTCGTCGCCCTCCTGCACCCGCCACAAGGCCGGCTTGCGGGCGCTGGCCGCACGGATGCGCAGGGCGCCCGGTCCGCACAGCGATCGACGCGAGAGGCTCACGCGGTCGAGGCGACCCAGAGGGTCCGGATCCCGAAGACCGCCAGCAGTGCCAGCAGGCCGAGCAGGGTCCCCAGCTCGTTGTTGTCCGAGTACCGGGCGAGGGACCAGTGGCCCGCGGCGGCGGCGCCGGGCCAGGCGCGCAGTCTGGGAAGCAGCGCCGGGACCGCTCGCCGGTAGGCGCGGAAGCGGTCCCCGTACAGGGCCTCCAGCCGAGCGGCCTCGGCGTGCTCCTTGCGGGGGAAGTACCGAAGGAAGAACCACGGCAGGAATGCGACGGAGACCACCAGCGCCCAGATGCCGCCGGCCATCACGGCGACTCCCATCCCGACGATCAGGGTCCCCAGGTACAACGGGTGCCGCAGATGGGCGTAGGGACCCGTGGTCGTCAGGGCCTCGCTCTTGACCAGGTGTCCGGCTCCCCAGCTCCGCAGGCCGGCGCCCAGGAGCACGATCGCCGCCCCGGTCGCGAACTCTACCGACCCGGGTCGGGCCAGGATCAGCAGCGCGACCGCCGCGAGACCGAGCGGTGCGAAGCGCAGCCGCAGGTTCTTGACCCGGATCGGATTGCGCATGCGCGGAGCGTAATCCGCCGTCGCTTCCCGAGCGAGCTGGAAGCGATCGAGCTAGTGCTCTCCGCCCTCGTCGCCGTAGCGCTCGCGGACCAGCTCCCAGAGCAGCTGGCGGAGCTGCTCCTTGAAGGCCGGGTCCGCGGGATCTTCCATGATGTCCGCCGAGAGGAACTCCCGCAGCTCGTCCGGATCGAAGCCCATCGGGTCGTCGAGCACAGCCTGCCAATCCGATGCGCTCATCGCGTCTGCGCTCCCCGGAGGCTTCGCGCGCTCCCTGCTTCGCCCCATGGATCCCCCCCTCGAGGCCGGTTGTCGTCTGGTGAGAGCTCGGCGGTCTCGAAGAGCAGCCGCTTCACCCGGTACAGACTCGAGCGAACGGCATCGCTGCTGCGATCGGTCCGCTCCGAGATCTCTCGAATGCTCATGTTCTCCAGGTGGCGCATCGCGAAGATCTCGCACTGCCACTCGGAGATGCTCTCGAGCCTCTCGCTGATGGCCTGGGTGTATCGTCGCAGGCTCAGGTGCTCTTCGGGCGTGCAATCCCCGAAGGCCGACGGGGGCCGGAGCAGCTCCGGTCGCATCGCGTCCAGGCGCTGGCCCTCGGTCTTCGAGCGCCGCAAGCGGTTGTTCAGGGTGTTCTTGGCGATCCCGTAGATCCAGGACAGCAGCGAGGAGGTGCCGCGGTAGCTCTCGAACGATCGGTACACCGCCGTGAAGGTCTCCTGAACGACCTCCTCGGCGTCGGCGTGATTCCGGATCCGCGTGTACACGAAGCTGTAGATCCGCTGGAAGTAGCGACTGTACAGCTCGTTGAAGTGCGGCTCGCTCCCGGCGCGCAACCCGGCCAGCAGCTGCTGGTCGGTCTGCTCGCGCAGGGGCACTGCGGAGGCCGGCACGACCTCGACACCCCCCGCACCGGCAGCCGTCGCGGGCCTGTCCGCCCTGTCCGGTCGCTCGGATCGATCGGCTCTGTCCGCTCTATCCGCTCTATCAGCATTGACACCCGCCACCGGGCGGGGGTCTTCCACATTCACAGCTCGGGGCAACGCGGCCTCTCCCGCAGTTGTCCCTTCCCAGGCCCTTCCCAAGAACCTGTTCGAGCCCTGTCAGGCCCTTCTCAGAACCAAGCCCCTTCCCATGATCCGGACCGAAGTCCAGGGGCTGGTCCCTTCCCAGAGGACCTGTTTCGTGTTCTTGCAATGTGGCGGGGACTCGTACGCTCCCGTCACACGTCTAGGTGGTCTCAGGGCTCACTACGTGGCAAAGAAAGTGAGCTTCCCCGAAGGGGCGAGATACCGAGCCGGGCCGGGCCGGGGCGACGGAGTCGCCCCGGCTGCTGCCACGGACAGGAGATCGAGCGGATCCGGACGGACCTGCCTGGCAAGCGGCTAGGAACGGACCAGGTGGTCCAGGCCGGGCGTGCCGTCCGCGATGGCGCGCCGCATGCGGTAGAGGTTCGCCTTGACGGCGTCCTCGGACTTGCCGAGGACCTCGGCGATCGACCGGATGGGCTGCCGCCGCAGGTGCTTGAGGTGGAAGATGCGCCGCTGCAGGGGGCTCAGCTCCATCTCGATGATCTCTTCACAGCGGCCCAGCATGCGTCGCGCCTCGACGCTCCGGTCTGCGGGCGCCTCGCTTCCGGCGATGTCGAGTGCGCCCCCCTCCTCGAGCGGCTCGAGGCGAGGGCGCGGGCGACGAAAGCGACGGTTGACCGTGTTCCGGGTGATCCCGAAGATCCACACCAGCAGCGAGGACTGGCCCTGGTACGAAGGCAGTGCCTTCAACAGGGTCATGAAGACGTCCTGCGCGACGTCCTCGGCCTCGCCCGGATCGCGCAACCGCTTCAGTGCGAAGCGATAGACGCGCGGGAAGTAGCACTCGTAGAGCATGTCGAAGTGCTCGCGACTGCCACCGATGATCTCGTCGACGAGCTCGCGATCTGACGGCCACGGCTTCGTATCTCGCCGGGTGTTCGTTCTCGGCACTGGCGTTCCCCCGCTCGCGGCTCGCGGAGGATCGACATGGATGATCCGAGCTGGGGGAGGCTTCTCGCCCCCCTGGCCTTCGTGACGCTGAACCACGATCGCTTGGGTGTTGCCTGCAGGCGGGTCCCCGGTTCCGGGCGGGTTCGATCACAGCCCTGGAACGCACCGCCTACGAGTCGATCGTTTGTGACGTCCTCCTGTCGATCCTCGCGAAACCACTTGGCTTTTCGAAAGTCGGGATTGATGTCCCGCCCTGACTAGGAGCAAGCTCCATGCCAGTTCTTCACGAGGCTGCAGGATCGGCGCGGAATCTCTCGGATCCCAAGGGGTTTTTGGCGTTTCGGGCGAGGGCTTCCCACCCTCCCCCCCGATGGGGTGAGTAGAAATGGTTTTCCCATAATGAGGAGGAAGATCCACCAACGGAAATCTTCTTGCCCTCGGGCTCGGTGGCATAGGGACCCAGCGGAGGCCGGTTCGTGGGGATCGACGCACGAATCGGATTCAGAGCTTGCCGGGGATGATCCACCAACGCCCGTCCGCCCGCTCCCAGCGGTCGGTTCGGGCCAGCTCGACGCTCCACCATCGGAGCGGCAGCGAGTTCTGGCCCCGGAAGCGAACCGTCACCAGGACGGCGTCCGGGTCCAGCACGCTGATGCGCTCGAGCGCGGCCGCCTCCGGACGGAGCGCCTCGAAGTGTGCCGAGTCCAGCGCATCCGCGAACGCCGCGAAGTAGTCGGCGAACGCCTCGGGGGACGCAAAGAGCTCCCGCAGGGCCGGGTCGTGGAAGGTCGCGATGCTGTTGAAACGCCGGTTCACGATGCGCGTGTAGAAGACCCGCGCGAGACGCTCGACGTCCCAGGTGTCTGCGCGCTGTGCGCTCGCGAGCTCCGGACCGGGCCCGTCGTACTCGCCCCGCTCGACCGGCTCGAGCGGGCGGGGATCGAGCTCGGAGGAGAACGGCGAGCTGCAGCCCGCGCCGGCCACCAGCGAGGCTGCCGCCAGCAGCGCGGGCCAGCGGGACAGGCCGCGCGGCGCGCTCACGCCCTCAACCGGACAGCGCCGCCTGGGCGGCGGCGAGCCGCGCCAGCGGCACGCGGTAGGGCGAGCAGGACACGTAGTCGAGCCCGACACGAGCGAAGAAGAGAACGCTCTTGGGGTCGCCGCCGTGCTCGCCGCAGACCCCGAGCTTCAGACCCGGACGCGTGGCGCGACCCCGGCTGGCACCGATCTCGACCAGCTGGCCGATCCCGCTCACGTCGATGGAGACGAAGGGGTCGTCCTCGAGAATCCCGCGGTCCAGATAGTCGGGGAGGAAGCGCCCGACGTCGTCGCGGGAGAGCGCGTATCCCATCTGGGTCAGGTCGTTGGTGCCGAAGGAGAAGAAGTCCGCGTGGCGGGCGATCACGTCGGCAGTGAGGGCCGCGCGGGGCACCTCGATCATCGTCCCGATCACGGGTCGCACCCGGGTGCCCGGATGGGCGGCCCGGACATCGGCGATCGTCTTCTCGCACAGGGCCCGCAGCCGCTCGAGCTCCCCCTCGGTGGCCACCAGCGGGATCATGATCTCGGGCTTCACCCGCACCCCGTCCGCGGCGACGCGGCACGCCGCTTCGGCGATCGCACGCACCTGCATGGCGTAGATCTCGGGATAGCTGACGCCCAGGCGACAGCCGCGGTGACCGAGCATGGGGTTGAACTCGTGGAGCGCCTCCAGCTTCGCACGCAGCACCGCCAGGGAGATCCCGAGCTCGCGAGCCAGCTCCGCCTTCTCGTCCTCGTCGTGGGGCAGGAACTCGTGCAGTGGCGGATCCAGCAGCCGCACCGTGACGGGCAGGCCCTCCATGGCCCGGAAGATCCCCTCGAAGTCGGTGCGCTGCATCGGCAGCAGTCCGTCCAGGGCCCGCTGGCGCTCCGAATCCCCTCCGGCCAGGATCATGCGCCGGACCGCGAGGATGCGAGCCGGCTCGAAGAACATGTGCTCGGTGCGGCACAGGCCGATGCCCTCGGCGCCGAAGCTGCGGGCGACGGCCGCATCCTGGGGCGTGTCCGCATTGGTGCGGACCCGCAGCTTGCGGAACTTGTCCGCCCACTTCATCAGACTCTCGAAGGCACCGCCGAGCTCGGGCAGCACCGTCGGAGCGCTGCCCAGGATCACGTCGCCCGTCGCCCCGTCGAGCGTCAGATGGTCGCCCTCGCGAACGCGCCTCTCGCCGATCTGGAGGCTGCGGGCCTCGAGGTCGATCTGCATCTCCGAGCAGCCGACCACGCAGCACTTTCCCATCCCGCGGGCCACGACGGCCGCGTGGGAGGTCATTCCTCCCGTCGCCGTCAGCACGCCCTCGGAGGCATGCATGCCGACGATGTCCTCCGGCGAGGTCTCCATGCGGACGAGGATCACCTTCTCCCCGCCCTTGGCGCGGGCCTCGGCGGTCTCCGCGTCGAAGACCACCTTGCCGACCGCGGCGCCCGGCGATGCGCCGAGCCCGGTGGTGAGCACCTCCAGGGACCCCGAGCGGTCGAGGGTGGGGTGCAGGAGCTGGTCGAGCGAGGTCGCGTCGACACGGAGGAGCGCCTCCTCGCGCGTGATCCTTCGCTCCCGAACCAGGTCCACGGCCACCTGCACCGAGGCGCTCGGCGTCCGCTTGCCCGTGCGGGTCTGGGGCAGCCAGAGCTGGCCCGCCTCGATGGTGAACTCGATGTCCTGCATCTCGCGGTAGTGGGCTTCCAGCCGACCGCAGAGACGGCGGAGCTCGCGGTAGGCCCGCGGCATCTCCTCTTCCAGGGTCGGGAGCTGCTGGGCGTGCCCCTGGCGGCTGTCGGCGTCGATCGGCTGCGGGGTGCGAACCCCGGCGACCACGTCTTCGCCCTGGGCGTTCTTCAGGTACTCGCCGTAGAGGTGGTTGCGGCCGGTCGAGGGATCGCGGGTGAAGACCACGCCCGTGGCGCAATCGTCCCCCATGTTGCCGAAGACCATGGCCTGGACGTTGACCGCGGTCCCCCAGTCGTCGGAGATGTCGTTGAGTCGCCGGTAGACCCTCGCGCGCTCGTTGCCCCAGGACCGGAATACGGCGCCGACCGCCCCCCAGAGCTGCTCGGTCGGGTCCTGCGGGAAGCCGCGTCCCGTGTGGCTCTCGACCAGGTCGAGGAACTGCTTGACGACGCTCTGCCAGTCTTCGGCCTGCAGGTCGGTGTCGAGGTAGACGCCTCGATCCTGCTTCAGGTCGCTGATGCAGTCCTCGAAGACGTCGCGCGGGACTCCGAGAACCACGTCGCCGTACATCTGGATGAAGCGCCGGTAGCTGTCCCAGGCGAAGCGGGCGTCCGCGCGCTTCGCCAGGCCGCGCACCGTGACGTCGTTGAGCCCCAGGTTGAGGACCGTGTCCATCATGCCGGGCATCGACACCCGCGCACCCGAGCGGACCGAGACCAGCAGCGGATCGGAGGGATCTCCGAAGCGACGCCCGAGGGAGCGCTCGACCCGGGTCAGCGCGGTCAGGATGTCCGACTTGATGGCCCGGGAGAGGCGACCGCTCTTCTGGAATTCGCCACAGACCTGGGTCGAGATCGTGAAGCCCGGCGGGACGGGAATCCCCAGCCGCGACATCTCCGCCAGGTTCGCCCCCTTGCCTCCCAGCAGGTCCCGCATGCCGACGCGCCCGTCGGCTCGACCGTCCCCGAACGAGAAGACCCGGCGCGCCACGCGAGCCCGGGAGCCGCTCTTCCGCGTCCCCGAGCGCTTCGCGGCGGATCTGCGCGCCGCCTTGCGAGGGGCCGCCTTCTTCTTGCGGGCCCCCTTCTTGCGCGCGGCAGCGCCCTTGCGGGCCGCGGACTTGCGTCGGGCCGTCACCGGGTGGGCTCCAGTCGCTCACGCAGGCGCTCGACGAGCTCGTCGGTGGGCACCCGCTCCTGCTCCATGCTGTCGCGGTCGCGAAGCGTCACGCAGCCGTCGTCTCCGGACTCGAAGTCCCAGGTGAGACAGAAGGGAGTCCCCACCTCGTCCTGGCGGCGATAGCGGCGACCGATGTTGCCGGACTCGTCGTAGCTGACGTTCCAGTAGCGTCGCAGTCGGCGCTCCAGCTCTCGAGCCGGCTCCGCGAGCTTCTTCGACAGGGGAAGCACCGCGACCTTGATGGGCGCGATCTCCGGCACGAATCGCATCACGGTGCGGACCTCGCCTTCGTCGAGGGCCTCCTCCTCGTAGGCGTTGCAGAGGAGCGCGAGGCAGGTGCGGTCGACGCCCATCGAGGTCTCGATGCACATCGGCGTGTAGCTCTCCTTGGTGTCCGGATCCGTATAGGAGAGCTCCTTGCCCGAGTACTCGGTGTGGCGCGAGAGATCCCAGTCGCCGCGATCGTGGATGCCCTCGATCTCCTGCCAATCGAAGGGGAACAGGTACTCGACGTCCTCGGCGGAGCGGGCGTAGTGGGCGAGCTCGTCGTCGGCATGGGGACGATTGCGCAGCGACTCCCTCGCGAATCCGAGCTCCTCGTGGAAGCGGTTGCGCTCGGCGAGCCAGTGGGCGAACCACTTGTCCCGCTCGGACGGATGAACGAAGAACTCGAGCTCGGCCTGCTCGAACTCCCGCGAACGGAAGGTGAAGTTCCGGGGCGTGATCTCGTTGCGGAAGGCCTTGCCGATCTGGGCGATCCCGAACGGGATCTTCTGGCGCGCGACCTCGCGGACCCGCTTGAAGTCCGTGAAGATCGGCTGACAGGTCTCCGGACGCAGGTGCGCGACGGCCGCCGCGTCTTCCGAAGCGCCGATCCGGGTCTGGAGCATCAGGTTGAAGTTGCGCGGCAGGGTCAGATCGTGCTCGGAGCTGCCTTCGCGCGAGTCGCAGGAACCCGCATCGTCGAGCTGGTCCGCACGGAAGCGCTTCTTGCAGGCTCGGCAGTCGACCATCGGATCGCTGAAGTTGTCGGTATGACCCGAGGCGTCCCAGGTTCGGGGATGGGTGATGATCGCCGAGTCGATGCCCACGACGTCGTCGCGCTCGCGCACCATCCGCTGCCACCAGAGGGCCTTCAGGTTGTTCTTGAGCTCGACGCCCAGCGGGCCGTAGTCCCAGAACCCGTTGATGCCGCCGTAGATGTCGCCGGACGGGAAGACGAAGCCACGCCGGGCGCAGAGCGAGACGAGCTTGTCCATGGTGACAGGCGACGGGGCGGACTCGGGGCTCATGCGAAGGGGCTTCCTGTGGGTGACTGGCGGGGTCCCGCGGAGGGCGCGGAGTATCCCCTTCGCGTCCGCGAGGGTCAAGCCGCGCGGGTCGGCCCCGAAGGTGCCGCGCGTCCTCGCGCCGCCTGCAACACCTGATTGAGGAAGCGCTCGCTGCGCAGCTCGATGCCCACGTGGTAGCGCTGGAAGCGCCCGACGATCTGATGCGCCTCGCGCAGGGACGGCCCGCCCAGCGCGAGACGCGGAAGCTCGGCGAGCGGGAAGCGCAGCCCCTGCTCGAGCGCCCGCAGGGTTCCCAGCGACGCCTGGAGCGGAAGCTCTTCGGCACCGGCACAGCGAGGACACACGACGCCCCCGTCGGCGACGTGGAAGCGCAGCTTCGGGCCCTCGGCCTCACGCCCGCAGCGCACGCAGAAGCGCAGCTCGGGGCGCATGCCCAGTGCGTCGAGCGCCCGAAGCTCCACGAGCACACGCATGCGCTCGTCGGGCTGCACCCGCTCCAGGGCGTCCAGCAGCTCGAGCGCGAAGTCGAACACGCCCTGCATCTCGGGACCGGCGCCCTCCTCCGGCGCCAGCCTCGACAGCAGCTCGATGCCGTAGCAGGCCAGGCCGTAGCGGGCTGCATCCTGGCGCAGGGCGAGGAAGGGGCGCACCAGGCGCGCCCGGTCGAGCAGGGGCATGCCGCCCCGTCGCCGCGGGTGGAGCTTCACCCGCAGCTCGTTGAACAGGTCCAGCGACCCGGGAAAACGACGGACGCTGCGGCGGGCGTGCTTGGCCATCGCGGTGACCCGGCCCCGGGTGGGCGTCAGCAGATGGACGATCCGATCGGCCTCCCCGAACTCCACCGTGCGCAGGACCAGCGCCGGCAACTCCTCGAGGGCAGGCTTCGGACGACGACGGGACGCGGGGGACAAGGCGCGGCGCTCAGGGCCCCGCCACCGGTGCCGGCTCGGGGGGCGGCTCGGACACCTCGGAGACCGGTGGGAGCAGCTCCCGCGCGGCCGCCTCCCCCGCCAGCGCGACGGCGGGAGCGGGAGCGAGGGCTCCGACCCCCTGGGCCTCCGCGAGCGAGCGCACGGGGTCGCGGCGCATGACGATGGGAGAGCGCCGCGGATCCGCGGCGCCCTCGCTCGTCAGGGACGCGGCGACGAGCTGGACCGCGAAGCCGACTCCCACCAGCAGGCCGAGCCCCGCGATCGTTGCCAGCACCCGCGGCAGCGACAGCCGCGAGCTCACCCGCTGCGAGGACCCACCCGGCTCCTGGAGAGTCCGGTTGAGGGTCTCGTCCGGGTCGAGCCCGAGGGCCTCGGCGACGGTCCGGACGAAGCCTCGCACGAAGCCGTCGACGTCCTCGTCGAAGGAGCCCGCCTCGAGACGCTCGAGGGAGCGCAGGGGAATCCGCGTCTGGCTCGACAGCTCCTCGACGGAGATGCCGCGCAGCCGGCGCTGGGCGGAGAGATAGGCGCCGATCGACTCGCCGCCCGGCCCCCGGGCGGTCGCGTCGCCGGGCTCCTGCCCGTTGTCGTCGGACCCGCTCATGCTCCCCCCGTCGCGCGAGAAGACCCCGACGCTCGGGCGAGGCGCTAGTGAAGGAGCTTGAGGTACTCCTGCGACTGCTGACCCCACCGCTGGTACGGTGCCTTCTCGGCCGCGACCTTGAAGTACTCGAGCGCCTTGTCCCGGCGGCCCAGGGACACGTACGCCTCTCCCAGACGATAGTTGGTCTCCGCCTCGGCGCTCCTTCCGATGTTGCGCTCGAGCACCTTCTCGAAGTTCACGATCGCCTGGAGGCGCCGACCCTCCTTCGCATCGAGGATGCCCAGATTGAGCCGGGCGGGCCAGTAGCGGGGCTGGAAGGCGAGCGCCTCCTCGAGGCTGACACGCGCCTCGATGGTCTGACCGAGCTGCATCTGCGCCCAACCCTTGTTGGTATAGGCCTTCCAGGGCGCCGGGAAGGTGGCGTCGTCGATCAACACCTGGGAGACCTCGATGGCCTGCGGAAAGCGCTTGAGCTGGATGTAGAGCCCCGTCAGGTTGAGGAGCATGTCGTGGTCGCTGGGCTCCATCTCCCGGGCCAGCAGCATGTACTCGAGCGCCTTGTCGAGCAGCCCGCGACGCCGGTAGGCCTCCCCCAGCCAGAGAACGGTGTCCGAGTCGTCCGGGTCCAGCTCGTGGGCGTGCTGCAGGTCGCGGATGGCCATCGGAGTCCGCCCGTTGGCCAGGTGGTCGACCCCGACGTTGCGCTTCGCTTCCGCGATCCGAAGATCGGCGGCCCGCTGCTCCGGATCTTCGACCGGAGTGGAGGCACAGCCGGCCGCACCCAGCACGAGCCAGGCGGCGGCGAGCAGGAAGGCACTCTTCGGAGTGGATCGGATCGTCATGGCTTTCTCTCCTGGCTCACGCGGAGCCGGTCAGAATCGCGCCAGTAGCCGGGTCAGCAGGGCCGGCGCTCCGGCCGGGTCATCGGTACGCCGGCGCCTCAGGATCGGGATGCGTCCGAGCTGCGCGGCGCCCTCCGCCGGAGCCGCTTCGGGCGGCTCCGGGGCGGACGGCTCCGCGGGACGCCCGGGCTTCGAGCCGAGGCGGAACTTGCTGAGCACGGCGGACTCGGGCAGCGCCGCCTCGCCCTCGAGCTCGAGCTCCTCGACGTCGTCCAGACCTTCGAGGTCGTCCAGATCGTCCTCGACTCCGTCGAGCAGGTCGTCGAGCAGCTCCCCTTGCGGCGGGACCGGCTCGGACAGGGGCAGCTCCGGCAGGGCGCTGGAAGACGGCAGCTCGTCGCCGGTCAGCTCGCACCAGCGCTCGATCGCCAGGCGGCGGCCTACATCGCCCCCGGCGATCAGCAGGTCCTCGTCGAACAGGAAGCCCATCCCCTCGGCGAAGCTCAGCCCTGCGTCGAGAGCGAGGTGTGTGGCCGCGGCCAGCTCTCCGTGGAACTCGAAGACGGTGACGGCCCCGGAGTCCTCGGAGCGCACGGCGACGACGAGCTCGACATCCTGCTTCTCGGGGGCGCGGAACAGGGCGATCACGGCCTGGGCGGGGCCCACGGGCAGGCCCTCCGCCTCCACGACGGGACGGTTCAGAGACGGGCACAGCCCCGCGAGGCCCTGCTCCGTGACCGGGACGGGCTCGGATCGCCGCACGAACATGCGGGTCTCTTCGGCATCGGTCGGGCCGGCCTTGAGGCGACTCGGCGACGCAGGCGCCTGCCGCAAGCTCCAGTGGAGCAGCCGCTTTCCAGCCATGGCTGCAGGTCGCTGAAACGGCTCCAGGGGCCTTTCGCGCCCCCCGCAGCGGGATACAATGCCCCCGATTTCGGGGGCCTTTCCCCGCCCGATCGCGCCCAGGGCCGGTCATGACATGCACGCGCCCGTTGCCGGCGCGAAGGACCGGGACCGCCGGCCGGAGGAGCAGAGCAGCATGGGAGCCGTCGACGGCGGTTCTTCGAAGGCGGGGCGCTCCGGGAAGTCCGTCACCGAAGTCGAGCACGTTGCCATCCGCTTCGCCGGCGACTCCGGCGACGGAATGCAGATCACCGGCAGCAAGTTCACCGACACCACGGCGCTCTTCGGCAACGACGTGGCCACCTTTCCGGACTTCCCGGCGGAGATCCGCGCGCCCGCCGGCACGCTGGCCGGGGTCTCGGGCTACCAGGTCCACTTCGCCGCAGAGGACATCTTCACCCCCGCCGACCAGGTCGACCTGCTGGTCGCCTTCAATCCGGCGGCCCTGCGAGCGAACGTCGAGGACGTCCGCTCGCACGGGATGGTCATCGTCAACAGCGACGCCTTCAACAAGAAGTCGCTCCAGCGCGCCGGCTACACCGACGACCCGATCCCCGCGCTGCGGGAGCGCTTCGAGATCGTCGAGATCCCGGTCACGACCCTGAACCGCGAGGCGCTCCAGGGTCTTGCACTGTCGTCGCGCGAGGTCGATCGCTGCAAGAACTTCTTCGCCCTGGGCCTGCTGCTCTGGCTCTACCACCGGGAGCTCGAGCCGACCGAACGCTGGCTGGAGTCGAAGTTCCGCGGAGACGTCCTCGAGGCCAACATCCGCACCTTGAAGGCGGGGCACGCCTTCGGCGAGACGACCGAGCTGCTCCCCAAGTCCTTCGTGGTCCCGGCCGCGAAGATCGAGCCGGGGCCGTACCGCAACATCACCGGCAATGCCGCGCTGGCCTGGGGGATCGTTGCCGCCGGGGTCCAGATGGACAAGCCCGTCTTCCTCGGCGCCTACCCGATCACGCCCGCCAGCGACGTCCTGCACGAGGTCGCGCG